>JAAEQP010000001.1 GCA_024231375.1 bacterium
GCCACTTCGGCCATCTGAAACGTGACATACCGCGAGTGGGTCACGACTTTTGCGCCAATCTTGACCAGCTTCTCCCTCAACGTCGTCAGCGACCAGTGTTTGACGCTCTGGGGTAGCGCCAGCCGGCGAAGAAAGTTTCCCCGGTTGTACGCCAAGGCGAACAGTTGCAGCCGCACCTGGTTGTCCACAAAGTCGTGGCACGAGAGCCGAGTCCATTTCACTGCGTTCTTGCCTTCATTAATCCACTGTTCCGCTGTGCCGCGCCCATTGTAGAACTTCACCACCCCTTCATTGCTCCGACTCAGGTTCGTAACAATGAAACCGACGCGGGGAAATAACTCGCCCTGATGCCATTCTACTTTCGCTACGACACGGCGGGCTTTGTTCCAACTCTTGGCCTGGTAGGTGAAACTCTCGTAGAACACTTTCGGGGCTCTGGATGGTCGGCCAACCGGACGCGTGAGCAAATGCTCAATAGCACGCTGCAAGTTCTGGTTAGCGGGCAGACGAATCGCGTATAGGTAGTCTTCCTCTTCCAGAAAAGTGTAGATATCGGGATTGGCAAACGCAGCGTCCCCACGGAAGAACCGGCGGATATCCGCATCGCGGTAACGGGCCACGACTGGCTCAAGCACACTGTGCCAATCGTCGGCGCTGTGCACGTTGCCCTCACGCAACAGCGCCCGCTCAAGGTCCCCAAACTGGTTGAAGCAGAACAGGGGATGGTAGCAAGTGCAGCCAAAGTGTCCGTTGAACGCCGTGCCTTCCTGCTCCCCGTAGGTTTCGCTCACCGAACTGTCCAAATCCAAAATCAATTCGCGAATTGGTTTGCGCTCACGGACGCGGTCAATCCACTTGCCCGACAAGTCCGCAAGGGCATCGACATGTTCTGGATCAGTCAAGACTTCGGTCTCGAATCGACCCATGTGGCTCCGGGAAGCCGCGTTGCGCATTCTTGCTCTGCCACCGACGACGTGTCGCATCGCAGGATCAACGCTCAGCCGCTCGGCGTCGTTTGTGTCCTCGTACCCGGCCAAGCGACTGAAAACGGACTGACGCAGCGAGGCGGTCAGGGTGTGCTGCGTATTGTTGCCGGTACGCCAATCGTCGAAGATACCATTCGCCATCGCGGTCAAACCCAAGGCGTCATCCAGCTCCCGGTAGGCCAGTAGCCCCGCATCGCTCGTTATCTTGGAACCATGGAACTCCAGCTTCAAACTACGGTCAAAACGGACCCGTAATGCGGTCTTTTTCGCTTCACCCATTGGATTCCCCGTTGTTCTGGAGTCTAACTCCAGCAACACCCTCTGCCTAATAGGATAAACGAAGATCCGTCGTCTAAGATTCTCTTTTCCATATGGGAAATCCGGGCTTAGACCAGATCGCGCGTCTTAGCCGATCGCCTGCCCGCAGTTGTCGCAGTACTTGGCGTCCGCGTCGTTCGCCTCGTGACACGCCGAGCACTTCTTCTCTTTCTGCAGCCGCGCACCGCACGCATCGCAGAAATTCGCGTCCTCCGCGTTGAGTGCGTCGCACTCGGCGCAGCGGACCCCGTCGGGGTCGCCTTCGCTGCTCGCGCCCTGCCGTAACCCTTCACCGATGGCCGACGCGACGGTCCGAACGCCTTCCTGGGTGCCGTCGGCGAGGTAGTTGAACGTGTCCTTCGCAACCGGGGCCGCCTCGCCCGCCTGATAGCGTGCAACCGCCCCCATGAACCCGAACATGCACATGGCCGAACCGACGAACAACAGCGGCATGCCCGCAAAGGCGCAGAAGAACAATGGTGACGGGCCTGCGACGAAGAGGCTGCCCGCCCCCACCGCGATGAGAGCCACGCCCGCAATCAGCACCAACACTCCGGCCACGCGAAGTGCCGTGCGTTTCCCTGCATGCCCCGGGTCAATGCGTCTACTCATGGCGTCTCCGGCTCCCGTCTACCTCAGTAATCCCCCGTTTCGGCTTAGGACACAAGACAATGAACAGCAAGACCCCTCACCCCACCCCTCTCCCGCTGGGAGAGGGTGCAAGATGGGAACAAACCGGCCCCATTTCCGATACAAACCACAATCGACACGCCAAGGCCGACTGCTTCGGAAGACTCCTTGTAGTCGTGAATGCCCCCAAACGAGAACTGGGGATTCCTGAGCCCGTCTACTTCCCGTCGGGCGTGCATCCCTTCCCTCACAACCCGCGGGTCGGGACACACGCGGCCCCGGTTCACATCTTGACTATCCACTAGGGCTTCTTCACGAACTGCTTGTAGCTGTCCACCATTTTGGTGTTCACCTTGCCGGCGGCCGCTTTGAGTGCCTTCACTTCGGCCGCGTCGGTGATGGCGCCGAATTCCAGCGAGGTGGTGATGGTCTCGCCGGGCTTGATGGTCTTCTGGAGGCCCTGCTTGGCATCGACTTGCTTGCCTTCGACGCCGCAGTTGCACGGCTCCAGCCCAACCACGTAATCCTGCTCGCCCATCTGCTTCCATTCGGTGAACCGCGGCAGTTCGGCCTTGCGGTACTTCAGATAGACGCCGAATCCTTCAGCGCCGCGCTTGTTGAACCCGTTGTTGACGATGGCGCAGGTCACGAAACCCTTCCGGTCCGCGGCCATCTCGTGGTAGTAGCACTTCTCGTTGTACTTGTGGATGGGCGGGTCGAGCTTGCCCCACTTCTCCTTGCCGTCCACCGCTTCGGCGTCGCGCGGGGCCACCAGCTTGCTTGGTGTGATGAGTTCGGACCCTTCGTCCACGACCGGCCACCCGACGTTGCAGTGATAGAGCAACATGAACTTGGCGGGATTGAACCCTTCGTTCGTCACGCGGTCCGTAATCCAGAACCGGCGTTCGCCGAGCTTCGTCGACACGGTCCGCGTCAACGTGAGGTTCTCGCCGAAGACCACCGTCTCGCGCATGGTGCCCGTGATGCTCAACACGTAGTCGTTGCCCTGCCACTCCTGGGTGATCTTCAAGTCCTTGGCGGGGGTGTTGCCGATGCGACCGTGCAAGCCTGTGCCGTAGATGGCGCTGTCTTCGGTGGGCGCACCCACGTTCATGAGACCGCAGGTGGTGACCAATCCGCCGAAGTAGCTGCGCAACCAGCGCAACCATTCGGGCTCGAAGTATTGCGGCGCCACGTCGCCCGTGGTCGAACGCCAGCCCATGGCCTTGCCGCCGAAGGATGCCGCCGAGATGTCCAGGCATCGGTCAATGAGCACCGTCAGTTCGAGGCCGCTTCCTGTGCGGATAATGGCGGCACGCGTGGGCCGTTCGTTTCCATCGTCCAGTTGGACCGTGCGAATCGACGCGATCTGGTCCATATTGCCGACGCGACGGCGCAGGTCGCGAACCGAGTATTTCTTCCCGTAGATCTCCATGGCGTATTCTCCCCGCTTGATGCCTAATCGGTTTGGTCCCGATACGATAGCGCGCGAGGGGAGAAAAGGCAATGGGGGCAGACGATTGGAGTCTTGGACGATTGGGTTCGGTCGTCCCTACGGGACTCTCGATGAGGGAAGGATATGGATCCCCGCACTGAAAGTGCGGGGCTAAGGTCGGAAAGTCCCTGCCGGGACTACGACCACCTTCCGCCCTTGTCGATTGGTGGAGATTGCGTTGTACAATGCGCGTCTCGGGGCCCGGTCTTGAACCCGTCCGTGCGTGCCGGTACGCTGGTGGTGGACGTATTCGACTGGTTGCTGACAGAATCGATACGAGGTATCACACAAATGACAGATACGTTGCTACACATCGCATGGACTGCCGGGATCGTCGCGTTCACCGCGGCCGGGATCGCTCATGCCGCGCCGGCGGATGGCGACATCGACGAGGAGACGCTGGAACGGTGGTCGGCGCCATACCGCAACTGGCACTACTACCCCGACCACGTGATTCCGGCAGAGCCAGACATACCGGGTCATGAGGCGTTCAAGAACACGGACTGTCCGACCGTGTACCAACTCCCGGATGACCCGAAGTGGTACATGAGCTTCATCGCCTTTGATGGGAAGGGGTACAACTCGTTTGTGGTGGAAAGCACGGACCTTGTGAAGTGGACGAATCCGCGTCTTGCCATGGGATTCGGTCCAAAGGGTGAGTTCGACAACGGCGGTTGCGTGATCGGGGCGTTTCTGTACGAATCGTACAATGTGAAGGCGCCGCGTCTGTTGAAGAAGCGAGACGGCACGTTCTGGACGCTGTATGGTTGCTATCCGTTGCAGGGCGGGTACGAATTGCGGCCGGGGTACGAAGGTGTGGCTATCAGTGATGATGGTCTGACGTGGCGGCGCGCCAAGGATACGTACATTCTTTCGGTACATGACGAGGGCCGCGGCGAGTGGGAGAAGGACTGCATCTACCAGCCTTGGCTGGTGGAGCATGAGGGACGCTTCTACGACTTCTACAACGCAGCGAACGGGCCGATCGAGCAGACGGGGCTGGCGCTGTCGGAGAACCTGCTCGATTGGAAGCGGCACACCGGCAACCCCGTCGTCAAGGTTCGAGCCGGGAACTACGACGAGAAATTCGCCTCGGATCCGAAGGTCTATCGCGACGGCGATCATTGGACCATGTTCTACTTCGGCGTGGGACGC
>JAAEQP010000002.1 GCA_024231375.1 bacterium
GCCCCACAGCGGGGCCGTCGAGAAGTCTCAGTCTCTCACGCGTAGCCCGCGATAACCTGGGGACAGCCACCCATTGTTGCCCTAGGAAGCGCACTAATGGGACGTAGGAACTTGGCAGTCCCCGTTTGTCGCTTCTGCTGTTGCGGGCACACGGTCTTTCAGCGGATCCACAGTACCCAGGATTGCGTGGTGCAGCGTGCGGGATGGGCGACGCGGGAAGTACGAGTTCTCGGAAGGGACAGGCACTACGGGCACAGTTCATCCCACGGCGATTTTCCGTAGTAATAGAGCTTGGTTTCGCCCGGCAGCAGACGGTCTTCGAACGTGTCCGCATCGGACGCTATGCGCTTGTCCGCCATGGCGTCCCATACGTCGGCTGTTCCTGGCAGATGAAGTCTCTTCGTCTCGCCCTTTGTCGTATGGATGCTGACAAAGTCGCGGTTGGCGTGGAGAACATCGTCGGAATGGCAGAAGATGTGGCCACCGGCGAAGGTCAGCATGGATCGCAGGACGTTCGACGGCACGTTGGGCGCGCCAACGTACAGAGAGGTCCAGTCGCCCATATCCTTGACGCACATGCCCGGACGGGATTCGCCTTGTATCGAGACCAGCGTGCCCAGGGCGTACGCGTCCGGGTCGTCTACATAGGGTATGGGCCCGATGCGTTCGTCGGTGCCCCAAGCCGTGTTCGCGGGGAGATTGGCGGTGATGGGATGATCGAACCCTGTCACCAGCAGGTTCAGCGACCACTCCGTCATGTCCCACGACACATTCATGCCGATGAGATCGGACATATTCTCCGGCGAGAGATTTCCGTTGATGGCGCCCGCCATGTACATCCAAACGACGAGCGCGTTGTCGCGGCACACGGTTCGTCGAATCAGGTCGCGTTGGTCATCGGTCGCGCGAAACGTGTTCAAGAACACGTAGGCCTTGTACTTCCGTGGCAGTCTGTCGAGGTCGCTCAAGAGATACAGGTCGTGGGGAGCGCCCAAACGGGCAAGCCCCCAATGCCGTTGGCGGAATATGAGGGGCCATGCCAGACGGCGGTGCATCATCTCGTAGAAGAAGCTCTGTTCATCGACGATCACGGCCATGTCGGCGCAGGGCGACCGGTCCGGGCACTGGAGGCTCTTGCCGCCGATCTCGACACAGCGCCGTATGGCCGCCATGATGTCCGGGTCTTCGGCATTGGCGAGTCCAGGCAATCCGCCGTTCGCCCACCAGCATGCACTCGACCGTTCGAGGCTGACGGAGAAATTCCGGGTCAGAATGCTCACACTCTCGAAAGCGTTCTTGGCCTGGCCGAAGGAGGAGCCGGGAGGCGAGGTGTGGGTGCGCGAGTCCTCTTCGTTGACCCAGAGCTTGCCATGAAGCCGCACGGATTCCGTCAGGGACATGAATGTTCCGTCACCACCGATGCCGCGGAATCCGTAGCTGTAGGGACTGGCCAGGAAATCGACGTGGGGCGAGGCCAGAACCTTGGACAAGGCCAAGTGCCCCGATCGCTGGTACGCGGGATGCTCCAGGTCCTGCTTCTGATGGAAAAAGCCGTTGGACCACGTCAATTCCATGATGTACCCGTAGAACGCGCCGGCCAACACCTCCCCGTTGCTTGCTTCCTTGATGATTCCGCAGAAATGGTCGATGTTGCGCGCCGTCAGGTCCGCGAAACACGCGCAGTAGTCCATGACCTTCGTGCCTTGGGCCGGATCGCGGAAATGGTAGAGGTCCGCGCCTTCCTGCTCTTCCTTCGAGGGGACTTCGGCCGTGTTGAACATCACGCGGCCGTCTTTCCACGCCATCCGCAAGGCATTGACGGACCCGTATTTCTCTCGCAGCCAGGACTGGAAATGGAGTTCCATGGGGTCCGAGAAATCCGTGGCCCGGTTCTCCATGGCCGATTCCTTGACCCACTCGCCAGCGTGCCCGCCTTTGGGTTGAAAGGCGATGACGCGCTGGCCTTCGGGCGACGAGCGAACGAATTTCACGAGGTCGCGGAGGAATACGCCGGCCTCTTCCCGCCACACGGTTGACGCGTAGGACTGGGAGTCGCGTTGACCGTCGGACCACAGCTCAAGCTCTTCGGGATGGCGTTTGCGCCACCACTCTGCGTAGGTTTCGAGTCCGATGCGAAAGGTGAACAGCGCATCGGGATAGATATCGAGGATGCGCTTCATCTTGGGCAAGGCCCGTTCCAGGTAGTGGGTATTGCCGGTGTCGTCGGGTGCATCCCATTCGGGATCGGCCACATCAATGCCCAAACCGAAATGGACGATGCGCACGCCCGCGTCACACAAGGTGCGCACGTAGGGAGCGACGACCCACTCCCCCTCGGACGGTGGTGCGGGAATCCATTGAACGGCGCCGTAGACGGGTTTGTCGTCCAGAAACAGGGTTGGCGTGCCGTTGTGGTCTTGAACGCGCGCAATGGTCATGACTGCTCTCCCCATGTGCGTGAGAAACCAGCGGCGATTGTAGGCCAGTGACCGGGGCAACACAAGCGCATGTGTGGCAGCGTGCAGCCGGCACGCTACGCACTATTCGTCGATGAAGCCATGCCACCTTGCCATGTAATACGCCATCAGGAAGGATACGCCTGTATTCAGCCGCGTCCCGTCGGTGTTTCGGGTCAGAACCCAGGGGTCCTGGTCCGATTGGACGGCATGGTTTTCGTCAATGGGTATCGTGTAGCCGTCGACGCGGTGGCCCGTGCCGGTTTCACCCGGTTCGCGGGCGAATTTTGGCAGCGGAACAACGTCGATGCGGTGGGCGTTCGACAAGGGCCAGTCCACCAAATCGAGTGGGAAGCGTTTCAGGGTGAAGACCACGTCGTCCAGCCACCCCTCGGAAGGCGAGAGGTCCTCGGCGCCCCACTGATCAACGCGGACTTTGCCAAGGTTGCAGGCGGCGTAGATCGTGTTGAGAACAGGATTCCGCTCGAACTTCTCGATTTGCCAATGCCAGTAGACGGCGTAGTTGAACATATCCTGCAGCGCGGGATCGGCTTCGTAGCGCAGCAGGTTGTAGTAGTTTATGAATGCCATGTCGTCATCGCCCTGACCAAAAGCGCCCGGCGAGAGCATGACTTTGGGTTGTGTCATTCCGTTCATGGCATAGCCGTGCTCCCACGCCAACTCCAGGAAGGCATCGCGGTATTTCTGGTCGCCGGTGATGTGGTGGGTCACGCTCAGGTAGGCGAGAATGCTGTGAGATTTCAGACCGCGTTCCACCCACCAGTAGGCGTCGCGGTTGATCCTGTCCGGTGAGAAATCGCCCCAGCGGGTGGGTTTGCCGTCGTAATCGGTCTGGCTCCAGTTGTGATCCAGTATGTGGTCGCTCATTCGGCGCACGACGGTGCGCACGGCTTCCTTCTCTTCCTCTGTTTCGCAGGCGTGGTCATAGTATGTTCCGTAACCGAAGAAGTGGCCGTCCAGTTCGTCGGAACTTGAGTCGCATTTCCAATACCACTCGCCGGTTTCGTCGATGGGCCATCGGGGCTGGATAATCTTCCAGAGGGTATCGGCCTTGTTGCGCCGCTGGTCGTAGGCGAGATCGTAATCGGGGTTGGGGTCGGACTCGGCGGTTGAACGCACCGTTCGGGCAATGAATCCTTTGGGCGCGGGGTGGGTGCCGCCCTCGGTCACTTCGCTCAGGAACGCGAGCGCCTTGAACGCCTTGTGGGCGTCCTCCTTCAGTTTCGGATCGCCGGTGACGGCATAGCCCAGGCTGACCATGGCCAGATACTTCCCCGTGTAATGGCCGTCATTGTCGGTGTAGCGGGCGCGCGCGGTTTCTTTGGCGCCGGGCGCATCCATGTACGCCCAGGAGACATAGCCGAAGGGGGTATAGCGGTGGTAGCGGTCGATTTCTTCGAGGTAGAAGGCCGCCTTCTTGGCCAGGGTCATGGGCTTGGTGTAGATGCACGAGACGCCACCCGGCGTGGCGAACCATGCTGCGCCGTCCGCGCCGACCACGATGTCCCGGACGTAGTTGTCGACAAGCCAGCGGCGGCCCTGGCGAAACTCGAATGCGCCGTCCATGAAGCGGATGGCGCCGTTCGTGGTGCCAAACCACACTCCTTGGGGACCGGTCGCCATACAGGTGAAATCGGCAAAGGGCAGGCCGTCCTTGCCCGTGAAGAGGCGCCAGTCGCCCTTGGCCACACGATAGCCCACGCCCTGGGGCGCGGCGAACCAGAGTTGGCCGTGCTCGTCGTAGTCCACCGCCCGCACGTCCAGGGGTGCCCAACGGACGTCGCCCTGAGTCGGCAACCCGAGTTCCCACCGGGTGCCGTCGCCGATGTAGAGACCGCCCTCGGCCGCCACGGCGATTTCGCCGCCATGCTTCGCCACGTCTCGCACTGCCGCGCGCGAACCGATGAGGGGTTCAAGGCTGGGGTACCAGGGAAGCGGTTGAAACAGTGCTTCCGCGGCCTCGCCGCTTACCGGTGTCCAGCGGTCGCCTTTGAGGAGAGACGCACCCTCGTCGGTTTTTGCATAGAGAGTGTCTTCGGGGTCGATGTCGAGTTTCAGAATCTCCTGTGCGGGCAACCCGTCCGCGCTGGTATAGGCCGTGTGCATTTGCTGCAGAAACTCACCGACGTGGACGGGAAGTTCGTCGGCTGCCTGTACGCTGTGACTCGTCATGACGCCGAGAACGGCGGCGGCGATCAGGGCGTGTTTGGGAATGGGCATGTTGCTTGACCTCACTGGTGAAGGATTCGCGGAAACTTGTGTTCCAGACTCTAGCAAATGGCACATGACGCGGCAACACAGGGATGGGCATGTCGGCGGCCGCGACGGCACGGAGAATCGGTCTGATCGGCCGAATCGGACCGACAGGACGAATGTGAGGGCCGAAACGGGGTGGATGTGGTTCTCGCAATGCTGTGGCGGAGCGGGGTACAATCGCTTGGTTGTGTCTGAACATGTGCGAGCCACTTCTGGCCGAAGGAGAAGAAGAGATGAAACGGAAATCCATGTTGTCCATTGCCTGCGCCCTGTTGGTCTTGACCGTGGGGTATAGCGCTGCGGCTCAGTTTGACAGCCCGGTGATCGAAGAATGGACCAAGATAGAGAAGAACGCCAAGGGCGAAGACAAGGAAGTGAAGTACATGAGCATCGACGGGATCATGGTCCATGAGACCGATCCCGCGAAACAGCCTCCGCCCCCGATTGTGACGCCAGCCACGGCAAGCACGCAGGACACGCCCGGAAAGGCGCCGTCGGATGCAGTCGTGCTCTTTGACGGCACGGACTTGGAGAATTGGACCTCGACGAAGGCGGGCGAAGCGACGAAGTGGGTGGCGAAGGACGGGGCCATGATGCCTACGAAGAAGTCCGGCATGATCCAGTCGAAGCAGGGATTTGGTTCGTGTCAGCTTCACATGGAGTTTGCGACGCCCACGGATGTGAAGGGGGACGGGCAAGGCCGTGGCAACAGCGGCGTCTTCCTCATGGGCCAGTATGAGGTCCAGGTACTCGACTCCTACGAGAACGTCACCTATCCCGACGGTCAGGCAGCGGCCCTCTACGGCCGTAGCAAGCCTCTCGTGAGCGCGTCGCGCGGGCCGGGACAATGGCAGAGCTATGACATCATCTTCCATCGCCCCATCTTTGAGGGTGACCAGGTGGTGAAGCGGGCGACGTTCACGGTGCTGCACAACGGCGTGGTGGTTCAGGACCACGTGGAGCTTTCCGGCGGCACGGGCTGGGGCGGTCCGCACGCGGCGACGCATTACAAACCCCACGGCGACAAGGGGCCGATTCAGCTTCAGGACCATGGCAACCCGGTGTTATTCAGGAACATTTGGGTGAGGGAGTTGCAGGACTGAGGTCGGAATGGTGCGTGTGGTCGCTGGGTGAACGAGGTCCTTCACTTCGTTCAGGATGACGGAAGAGTGCATGGTGCGTGCTCGCCGGACCCTTGGTCCGCCTCGACGCACCCTACGAAGATGGGAGACCTGGGGTCCGAGGAGTGGCGCGGTCAGAGACCGACCACAGCGCAGAGCGGCCACGCCACGACGGCGAGACGAAGACGACCGGCGGGGGCGCCGGTCCCACACCGGTGCCGGTCCCACACATGCAGGCGCGCGGCTACTTGCCTTTGGGCTTGGGCCAGGGCGGTTTGCGGTCCCAGGGTTGGGGCGGTGTTGGGTCGTAGTGGGGCCGGGCGTCTTTCTGAGGTTGCGAGTCAATGACGCCTTGGAGTCTACGGCGTGCGCCGGCAGGGGCGGGGTCCGTGCTTTGGATCAGATTCGTCTCTTCGCCGGGATCGGTCTGCAGGTCGTAGAGCTTCGTGCCTCTCCCCTCCTCCACCCATAGCTTGTAGCGCTTGTCGCGGATGGCGCGGGGCGCGTAAGGCAATGCGGGGAACACACCTTCTTCGGTCAGGCGTGCGGGGTGCGCGCCCAAGGCCATGATCCACTCGCGGTCGGAATCGGGTTTACGGCCCAGGATGACGTCGGCGATGGAATGACCGTCCACTACGATGTCGCCGGGCACGGGCACGCCCGCCAAGCCGCAGAAGGTGGGCAGCATATCCGAGAAGTCCGTCAACGCGTCGGACACCACCCCTTCGGGCACGAGGCCGGGTCCGTTCACGATGAAGGGTTCGCAGACGCCGTTTTCGGAAAGCATGGCTTTGCCGCCCGGCACGTCGCGGCCGTTCAACCGGCCGGTAACGCCTCTAGTCGATCCGTTGTCGGTGGTGAAGATAACGATGGTGCGTTCGCGAAGGCCCAGTTCTTCCAGCGCATCGACCAGCCGTCCCACGGTGTAGTCGGTGTACCGCACCATGGCCTTGTGCTGGTCGAGTTTGCCGGTGGCGTCGCGGTCGTGGGGCGTGGTGGTGAACGGCCCATGCGTCAACGCCATGGGGAAATACAGCATCTGGGGTTGGTTGCGGTGGCGTTGCATGAAGTCGATAAGGAAGTCGACATAAATATCGGGCCCATATTGGCCTTCGGTCCCTGATCGCTTGGCGCCGTCTTGCCAGATCAGCGGCTCGTGATACCGCGGCCCTTCGTGCCATCCGAAGAGGCAGTACTGGTCAA
>JAAEQP010000003.1 GCA_024231375.1 bacterium
AAGGCCACCACGGGCGTGGCGCACGAGGGCTACGGCGGGTGGACGTGGCAACGATTCGCCGCCCATTACGAACCGAACCCCGACGGAACGTATCGCAAGCGGAGCAGTCCGTTCGTCTACCTGGGCGAAGACGGAAAGCCTGTTCTGGACTTGAAGCGGTACTTTGACGAAGAGTGCGGCGGGGAGCGGCCGGACTTCGTCACGATCCTGTTGGGGATCAACGATTGCTTCGGTGCAAATCCTGACGACGTGGCCAAAATGGACGTCAGCGTCGATGCCATGCTGGCCCAGGCCGACACGTTGCTTGCGGCGTTTCGTGAGGCCGCGCCGGATGCGGAAGTAGGCATCTGCCTGACGCCGCCGCCCAATTCGCGTGAGGAAGGGTTCGAGGCGAACTACAAGGGCAAGTATCACCGATGGGGCTGGAAGCGAATCCAGCATCGGCTCGTGCAGCGGGAGATGCGTCACTTTGCAGATCGGGAAAAGCTGTTCCTTGTGCCCACTGAGCTGAACCTCGATCCGGTGGACGGCTATCCGGCGAACAACGGCGTTCATCCCAACGAAAGCGGATACAAGCAGATCGGTGCGTCGATCTACGTGTGGCTGAAGGCGCGACTGCAGGCGAAGTCTGAGGATTAGTCGCTGCCAGGCGATGCTGTGTGAGAAGTATGGACCACGGATTACACGGGTACCACGGACAAGAAATTGAAATCTCAGACCCTATCCGTGCCCATCCGTGTTATCCG
>JAAEQP010000004.1 GCA_024231375.1 bacterium
GGCGTCACTGCCGAAGGTCAACTTCACGTCCGCGTCGATACACTTCCGCACGAACGCCTCGGACGGTTCGTTGGTGTGGAAGTTGATTTCCGCCGCCACGCCATACCGTTTCAACAAGCGCACCATGGGGTCGAACAGGCCCTCCGGCGTCGCCAGTTTTGCACGGCGAAAGATGCGGAACGGATGCGCCAGCACGGCAATGCCGGTGGCGAGAAACTTCTCCAGAGTCGCCATGAACTCGTCCGCAACCGCCTCGGGATTCGGCTCGGGGACGCGCAGAGCATCCAGATGATGGATGGCGCCTATCAGAAACCGCGCGCGGCTGCGGTCGCCTTCGGCTATGACCGGACGCCCGGAGAAATCGCAGTCCACCTCCAATCCCCGCGATGCGTTCGGACACGACGCCGCGGCAAGGGCGTCGAAGTAGGCGTCCATCCGGGGTTGGCGTCCGTCGGGCCAGTCAACGCCCTGCGCAAGGAAGTCGCCGCGCCAGTAGGTGCGATTGCCGAAGTAGAGTTGGCCCGCATGTTCACTGAACGCCAACCCCGTCAAGCCGAAACGTTCCCCCAACATCATGGCTTTGGCGATGTCCATGTTCTCGTTGCAGTAGGCGAACGAGGTATGGACGTGCGCATCGACCAGGCCCAGTTCCGGCGGCATGCGGAGTGTGTGACGCATCACGTCGATGTTGTCGCCGTCGAGTCGTATCTCCAGGAAGGCGTAGGGGCTCTCGCACGCCGCCGGGGCGACCACGGTCCGTGTGGCGGAAGCGTCGGCGATGTCCATCCCCTGATGCCAATGCCCGCAGATGGCCAAGTTCACGCCGTGGCTGGTCATAGCGCCCATGATGGCCTCGGCATTGGTGTAGTTGTAGGGACTGTCCCCCGTACCGGGGGTGAACACGGGCACATGCTGCAACGCTACGACGGGACCGTCAAACCCGTGCCGGGCCTTGGCGAAACGTTCGATCTCGTGTTCCGGACGCGACGCGTTGTAGCCGGGTTCTTCGGGGTCGATGAACGGCAGCAGCCGCACGCCACCGATGTCGACAATGGGGTCAGGCCGGTCGAAGACCGAGTAGAACGCGCCCGGCGTGTCGTCATGATTGCCGGGGATGGCGATGCAGGGCGATTCGAGCAGGTCGGCAATGGCACGCAACGCGCGGAGGTCGTCCAAGGCATCGGGTTCGCCGCCACGGTTCACGAGATCGCCGAGAATCACGGCCACGTCGGGTTTGATGAGTCGGTTGACGCGATGCACGGCACGCAGCAGGAGAATGTCGGCGATGCTGCCCTGGCGCTCAGCCAACTCGGGCGCTTCGGCCGAATCGTAGTGCAGGTCCGAGATGACGGCGATGGTGAAGGGCATCGGATTCCTCAGTCTTCGTCCGCGAACATGGTTTCCAGCAAGGTGCGCGCGTAGTCGAGTTTGGCGATCAACACGGGCATGGGCGCGCGGCGCTCGCCGGGCACTTCCAGGTTCAACAGCCCCTTGTACCCGATAGCGCGCAGTCCTTCAACCACATCGTCCCAGTCCACCGTGCCGTGACCATAGGGCAACAGATGCTGGTCGGCGGA
>JAAEQP010000005.1 GCA_024231375.1 bacterium
GGGACTCGCTCGCTTGGTACAGTCCCCGATAATGATACAACGTGAAGGATGGGTGCCGCAATTTCCGCCTGACCCGACCGCAGGAGACCGCTCCCAAAGATGCCTCGCCCAATGTTGACGCCCGGCGTAGCCGAACGGTAAGCTAGTGCCTTGAACGACGAAACCGCTCCTGCCCGCTCCGGGCTGGAGAATCGGGGTGTAGAGTCGTAGCTGAGAAACGATAGGAAAGGGAGTCCCATGAAAAAGCATTTGTCGCTCACGCTGTCCCTGATGTTGGCGTTGACGCTCTCGGTGGCATTCACGGGGTGCGGGGGCCAGTCGGATTCGGAGCCCAGTGGCGCGGCTGACGCGGACCAAGGCTCGGCCAGCGAGGCTGCGCCCGCCGCGAAGGACGAGCCGGCGCCCGACGCCGGGTCCGCCACGGAAGCCGCTCCCGAAGCAGCTCCCGCCGCTGCGGAAGCCGCCGGCGAGGCCATCACGGCGGAGAATCTCGTCGGTACGAAGTGGAAACTCGGCGACGTCGCCAGCTTCACATTCGAGCCCGAAGGCGTGCTGAAGGTCAATGATGCCATTCCCGGCGAGTGGTCCATCGCGGACGGCAAGCTGACCGTGTCGGCCATGGGCGCGACCTACGTCGCCGAAATCGACGGCGCGAAGCTCCTGTACAACGGCGAGGAACTCCTCCGCCAGTAAGGCGACGGAACCCCTCGCAAATTGATTCGCGCGAGCCGCGGCTGCCCGCAATGGGACGGCCGTGGCTCGTGCCGTTTTCAGACGAAACCAAGAGCCCGGGGCTACTCGGCTTCCCTCTCCCGCTCGATCACGCCCAGCCACCACGCGAGATCCGCGTACTCCCCTTCATGCGCCCCCAGTGGCATGCCCTGAATCAACAGGCGCGGCCGGTCGGCGTCGTACTCAAGCCGCTGGTCGAACCCGGTCCGCAGGAATTCACCGTGAGACACCTCATCGGTCCAACGTTCCGCCCCTTCCGGATAGCGTAGTTGCGTGCCCGTTGCATATTCGTCGGTGGCATTGGTCCAGGGCCCGGCCAGATTCGGCGCGGTGGCCAAGCCAAACCTCCGGTGGTCCGTGCGGGTGCGCATCTCATACAGCATGTGGTATTCGGGGAGGCCCTTGGCCTTGTAGATGTGAACGGCCTCATGAACAGGCCCGAACGCGCGTTTCGGGGAGCCGAACCCGTTCGGAAAGGTGTCCAGCGACGTGGTCATCACGAACAGGTCCTTGTGTGACCGGGTGTAGAAGAGGTAGGCCGTGGTATCGTCGCAGATCACCCAGAAATCGATCCATTTCTCGCGCTCGTGCTTCTCGACCAGGTTAGCGGGTGGACTCCAGGACGATGGGTCGCCGATGGTCTTCGTCGTCGAGTACGCGGGCTGATAGTTCGAGGCGCGCGTCTGATAGATGAGGTACCACGTGCTCCGGGGCGCGAAGTAGAACACCTGCGGTGCGGCTGCGTACTCCCCCTCAGAACCCATCAACCGGTCCAGTCGGTGGCGCGGCGCATCCTGTAGACTCTCAAGGGTCGGCGCGGCCACGTACCCGATGGAGTAGGTGCCCTGGCCTCGCGCCGTGTAGAACACGTGCCATTGCTTATCGACGTACACCACCGTCGGGTCTTTCACGGCGCGATCGTCGAAGGTTTCGGTCGGTCCCGGCGCGAACACCGGTTGCCCCACGTGCCAGACCGTTGTTGCATCGCCCGCCGACGCGGCTCCGCACAGTGTCATTCCCTGGGCAATCGACATCAGGCATATCATGGACACGTGGTCGCCTCCTATTCGCTGCTCTTGGGGAGGATGCCCTGCTGCGCTTTGGCCTTCGCGAGCAATTCCACCGCCAAACGTTTCATCGCCTCCTTCTCACCGGTGGTGATAGAGATAATGCGTGCGCCGGTCGTCATGAGCGTCATGCACAGTATGGCCAGCAGGAACGTGCCTCCGCCCAGAACGGCGACGGCCAGGAAACGTCCCGGCGAGAAGCCGCCGTCGGGGTACTCGACCACCAGTTCGTCGCCGCCGATGATGTCGTACCATTGGGCAACGAGCTGTTCGATCCCCTGGGGATCGCTGAGCACGTTGAACGCGGCGCCCGTGATGCGGATGACGCTCAGCGCGCCCATGACGATGAGGCCGAGGCCGATCACCGTGGCGATCATCCTCAACCAGCCGGCCGTCCCCTGCCCCGGCGCGCCTTCGCTCCCGGACGAATGCCCCATCGGGTCGTTGCGGTCGACGCGGCCATATGCCCTTTGATCGCTCACGGCGTGGTCTCCTTCCCGGTTGCTGTTCGGGGCTCTCCCACTCCCCATAGGCTACGGTGCGCAGCCGGGTCCGTCAAGCGCATCCCCCTCTCTTCCGGTGTCCTCCCATTCATATCCGCCTCCGCCCTCCGGCGCGACCAAGCCATGGACCCATGGCGAACACACTCAACTGGACCGTCGCGGTCAGGTAGTTTTGTCCGGCATGCCACCCTCAAGCGGCAGCTTGTGGGTGTCCTGATTCACAAGGAGGCCGCTATCCCGTACGCTGAAGCCACCCACAACAGTGCTGTGGGTGGCACACTTGGTGTGGAGTAGACCCCGGTACGCTCCCGCGCGTACCGGGTAGTCTTCAGGCGCGACGCCCGTTCCCGGATGGTCTTGGTGCGATTGCCTGACCGTTGGCCTCTTGAAAACCGGAGCCCCGCCTGTCATTATTGACCATCCGCAAACTGCCATGCAGTGTGTGAAATTCGCGCTTTCCGCTTGGGGCGGGAAGGGCGGGGGGTCATACCGCCTTCGGGGGACCAGCCGTATCCGGACCCGGTGGCCGACGGGCGGTGCACGACAAAGGAGACGCTTCAACCATGGCTCAGCAACAAGGCAACGAGCCCAATCTATCCATGAATCCGCGCATCGAGCGCGACCGCGAACTCATCGTCAATGCCCGGGCAAAGGGCCCGGTGTCCTTGGCGGGGGTGTTTGCGCGCCTGTCCGGCCCCGGGTGGCTGCAGAGCGCTATCACCTTGGGCGGCGGTTCGCTCTCGGGCAGCCTGTACCTGGGCGTCCTGGGCGGCTTCTGCTTCCTGTGGTTGCAGCCTCTGGCCATGATCGCCGGTATCATCATGCTGAGCGCCATCGCCTTCGTGAGCCTGTCTACCGGCGAGCGGCCCTTGCGCGCCATCAACAAGCACGTCAACCCCGTCCTCGGTTGGGGCTGGCTGTTCGCGTCCATGGCGGCGAATCTGGTCTGGTCTATGCCGCAGTATTCGCTGGCCACGGCCTCCTTCCAACAGAACCTGTTCCCCAACATATTCGGCCCCGACGTCATGCCCGATCCCTGGGGTAAACTGGTGGTGGGCGCGATCATTCTCTGCATCACGCTCACGGCCGGCATGCTGTACAGCATCGGCGGCAAGGGCATGAAGGCCTTCGAGATCTGCGTGAAGGGCCTTGTCGGAATCACGGTGGTATGTTTCATCTCGACCGTGGTTCAGTTGACCACGTCGGGCCAACTCGACTGGGGCGCCATCGCGGGCGGGTTCGTGCCGAGCCTGCGCCTGCTGAGCGAACCGGTGGACGCGTTCAAAGCGCACATCGTGAACGTGCCGGAACAGTTCCAGGACTTCTGGTCCGCCCTCATCGTCGGCCAGCAGCGTGACGTGATGATTAGCGCCGCGGCCACGGCCGTGGGCATCAACATGACCTTCCTGTTCCCCTACTCCATGCTGCGCAAAGGCTGGGACAGCGATTTCCGCGGCCTGGCCATTTTCGACCTGTCGACGGGCCTGTTCTTCCCCTTCCTGCTGGCCACGAGCTGCGTCGTCATTGCCGCGGCCAGCCAGTTCCACGCCGTTCCGGCGCAGGGCTTCATTCCCCTGAATGAAGGCGAAGTGGTGAACGCCGAAGGCCAAGTCGTCGATGCGGAAGGCGAAGTGATCGAACCGGCCACAAACCTTGTGAAGGCCTATCACGGCGTGTTGGACAAACGCGCTACCCACCAACTCAAGATGGAAGTCGGTGCGGAAGCCTGGATGGCCATGCCGGTAGCCGAGCAGAAGGACAAAGTCGCAGCGGCTGTCGCGGCACTGCCCGAAGCCGACCGCCGGATGGCGGCCATGCTCGTAAAACGCGACGCCTTCAACCTGGCCGGGTCGCTGGCGCCGCTGGTGGGCCCGAAGTTCTCCCAGTATGTGTTTGGACTGGGCGTCCTGGGCATGGCCATGGGCGCGGCCACCATGCTGATGCTCATCAACGGCCTGTGCTTCTGCGAACTGCTGAACAAACCCGCCAAGGGCACCCCGCAGCGCATCGGTATGCTGATGGTTGGCGTTGGCATTCTCGGGCCGCTGTTCTGGAACGACGCCAAGATGTGGCTGGCCATTCCCACGTCCGTGTTCTGCATGGCCCTGCTGCCCTTCGCCTACTTCTCCTTCTTCTTCTTGCTGAACCAGAAGAAGCTTATGGGCGAGAACATGCCCAAGGGCGGCAAGCTGGTCCTGTGGAACGTGCTGATGGCCTTCGCGGCCGGCCTGGCCGGCGCCGCCAGCCTTTACAGCATTTACTCCAAGCTCGGAAACACCAAAGGCACGATCCTTCTCGTGATTATTGCCATTCTGCTGGCCGGTGGCCACGTGTACCGCAAGAAGAACGAAGCGCGCGAAGCCGCCCAGGGCTAACACACTCCTATGATCGCTCGGGCCGCTTTCCCATCCGGGAAAGCGGCCCGATTGCTTTCGGCTCGATTGTCTGTCGCGAGACCGTCAAGGAATTCGTGTCCCGCCGAGGCGCGCGTAGGCCTTCTTGTTCCAGGAGACCTACGAAGGATCGACAAGCCACC
>JAAEQP010000006.1 GCA_024231375.1 bacterium
CGCCGAATCCGCCGTGGCCACTGTCACCGTAGCATTCTCGGCCGCGAAGGCCGATGCTGCCCCAACACCGATGACCACGCAAATGAGAACCACTCTCTTCATCTCTTCTCCCCTCCGTCCCTTCGTGACCTTCGTGCGCTTCGTGGTTAACATTCTTCTGTCTTCTCTTTCCTCTTTCGCCATTCGCGCGGCGAGCACCCCCGCACCTGGCGGAACACCGTGGCGAAGTACTGGCACGAACTGAATCCGCACGCAAACGCGATGTCCGTGACGCTGGCCTCAGGTTTCGCCACGAGCATGCCCGCGGCCGTCTCAACGCGGCAATCGCTGAGATACTGAATCGGCGTCATGTTAGTGAGTTGCTTGCACAGGTTGCCGAAATGGGTCACCCCCAGCCCGCACCGGTCGGCCATGCCGCGCAGCGTCAATGCCTCAGCCTGCAACTCGGGGTTTCCCCGCAGTTCCGCGAGAAACATCTCCACGGTTCGCCGCGTGCTCGTGAGATCGGAGTCCAACGGCGCTTGCCGCAAGGTGAGCAGGTCCGTCAACAGCACCAGCATCTCGTTGATGTATACCGTCAAGTGCGACACCGCCGTACGCGGGTCCTCGCGGTCCACCGTGCCCGCGATACGTTGGAAGCACTGCACCAACTCCTGCGTGGCGCGCCACACGGGTTGCTCGTTGTGACTGAGCATCGTCGTGAGCCGTTTCATGTCATCCCGCGTCAGCACCAACCATTTCGGCCATTGCCAGGTCTGGTGGGGACGTCGAATGCCCACATCCAAAATCAGCCAATGCAGACGCCCCGGTCCGATACGCGGATTGCCGACCCGGTGGGGCTGCCACGGCCGCATGACGGTAAGGTCGCCTGGTTTCAACCGGTACTCCGCATCGCCCACGGCAAACGGTACGGCGCCCGTCTCCAGAAACGTGATCTCGATTCCTTCGTTGCAGTGCCAGTCGAGGCCCCAATCCTGACGGCCCACGGCATCCCAATAGCCCACCGAAAGCACTCCCGGCAACACGCCGCGAGGAAGCGCGCGTCCCGGATACCCCGCCCGCACGAACGTGCGTAACGCCACCTCGCCACGGTCCACGGCATCCACCAGGGGTTGACACCGGTCCGCATGGTACGTGGCGCCCTGCTCCTGGAACACCGGCGGTCGAATGCTCACCGTTGCGCCTCCCGTGTTTGTTCAAAATCTCACACTGGGCCATTGTGGAAGATCACCGGCTTGGGGCCGGGTAGAGTCACCAGTATAGCAGCAACCGGCAGACGCGGGAACGGACATGAAGACGGGGACTGTACCAAGCAA
>JAAEQP010000007.1 GCA_024231375.1 bacterium
CTTCTCTATACTGCCTCGTGGCGCGGAACACATGTGGATGGCTCCGAGAGAATACGAGGGAACCGGACGGTGGAGGAATTCGGAATGACGACGCGCAGAGGCGGATGGCTGGGGTTGACGTTGGCGGTGCTGCTGTGTGCGGCGGCAACCCATGCCCAGGACACGGTGCTCCTGGAATCGTTTGAGGCGCGGGGCGTGCCGGACGGTGTCGAACTGGACGGTGTCCGCGCGAAGACGGTCAAGACCCGCGACGCGAAAGGCCGCGCCCTGCGTGTGCGGTTCGAGCCGGGTTCGGGACCCGGTATCGCGTTGTCGCCCGACGGCGAAGCCTGGGACTGGACTGCGTATTCGGGACTTGCCGTCACCGTGACGAATCCGGGGTCCGAGCCCGTGAACTTGTTCATGCGCGCGGACAGCAAGGGGGATGACGGAGGACGTCGCAGCGCGCGGTCGAGTGTGACGTTGCCGGCGGGCGAGACGACGCGTGCCACCATCTTCTTCCTCAATTACGGCGCCGGACCCTACTGGGGCATGCGCGGTATCCCGGTTATGGGTCCCGTGATGATGCACGGTCCGGGACTGGGCGGCCCGGAGGTGAATCGGGGCTGGGTGACAGGGGTCCAGTTCTATCTCCGGCAACTGGACACGAAATGCGAATTGGTGTTCGACAATGCGGTTCTGTTCAAGCCGGGGTCGGAGATGGAGAAGCTCTGTCCTCATCCCTTCATCGACAAGTACGGGCAGTACATGCACGGCGACTGGCCCGACAAGATCGACTCGGACGCGCAATTCAAGAAGGTCCATGAGGCGGAAGACGCCGCACTGGCCTGGGCGCCAGCCGTGCCCGGATGGGACGAGTACGGCGGCTGGGCTGATGGCCCTGAGCTCGAAGCCACCGGCTGGTTTCGCGTGGAGCAGATCGACGGGAAGTGGTGGTTGGTGACCCCGAGTGGACATCTCTTCTTCTCCATCGGGTCGAACTGCCTCTACGCCGGCGGCTCCACGTTCATCACGGGCCGCGAAGACTGGTTCTCGTGGGTGCCTGCGGCCGACGGACCGTTCAAGCGGTTCCGAGGCCACGTCTCGGGCGTGCATAGCATGGGCGAATCCATCAACGGCGACGGCGACACGGTCAACTTCTATCAGGTGAACCTGAAACGCCGGTACGGCGACGATTGGGCCAAGCGCTACCAGGAAGCCGCCTACAAGCGCCTGCCCGCATGGGGGTTCAACACCATCGGAAACTGGTCGTGGAAACAGATCCTCGACGAGAGCCCCCTGCCCTTCACGGTGACGGGCGGCACGGGTGGTCGAAGCGTGGAAGGGAGCTCGGGCTTCTGGGGGAAGATGATCGACGTGTTCGATCCGTCGTTTACGGAAGCGGCCGAGAAGGGCATGACGCGCCTGGGAAAGGATTTCGGGAGCAACCCGCTGGTGGTGGGCTATTTCGTGGACAACGAGATGTCGTGGAAGGCGATTGCGCTGGGCGTGATGCAAAGTCCGCCCGATCAGGCGGCGCGGCAGGTGTTTGTGGCGGACCTGAAAGCGAAGTATGGGTCGCTGGACAAGCTAACGGCGGCGTGGGGCGTGAAGGCAGCGAGTTGGGACGCGCTCCGTGTGCCGCCGAGGCCCAACGAAGCGGCGGCGGCGGACTGTGACGCTTACGAGTACAAGTTTGCGCGCCACTACTTCGAAACGGTGCGCAATACGCTGAAAAGACACGCGCCGAACCAGCTCTATCTGGGATGCCGGTTTACGTTGCGGTATTGCCCGGCCCAGGTGTTGAAGGCCTGCGCGGAAGTCGTCGATGTGGTCAGCGTGAACATCTATCAGGAGGACGTGCATTCGCCGGTTCTGGTCGACATGGGGAAACCCTACATTGTGGGCGAGTTCCATTTTGGCGCGTTGGACCGTGGCATGTTCCATCAAGGGTTGCAGTCGGCCGTGGACCAGGACGACCGGGCGCGGATGTTCGTGGACTACGTGAAGAGCGCCATCGAATCGCCGCTGTACGTCGGGTGCCACTGGTTCCAGTTCGCCGACCAACCGTTGACGGGCCGTGCCATGGATGGCGAGAACTACAGCGTCGGTCTGGTCACCATCGTGGACGTGCCCCATAAGGAGCTCACCGAGGCGTCACGTGCGCTGGCCGAAGAGATGTACACCCTCGGCACGAAGAAGTAGGCATGGGGGCTGACGATGTGCCGGATTGCCGAGGGTTCTGGTTCCAACACAAACACACCCTAACCACGTCATCCCGAGCGAAGTCGAGGGATCTCTTGTCCCAGGGCATCTGCCGGGTGAATCAGATTCTTCACTTCGTTCAGAATGACGGGGAGACGTGGCTCTTCTCGCGTGGAGAACGACCCAATCCGTCATGCTGAGCAAGGCGAAGCATC
>JAAEQP010000008.1 GCA_024231375.1 bacterium
CCGCCACGGGCCGCTTCAAGAATACGCAAACTCGCATTCGCTGGAATCCCGCGCCGCCTTACGTCATAATCCCCTCGTTGCCCGTCACTGTTTCCCCCTGCCTGCATGAGGATCCCATGACACGACGTTCGCAGTTCATCGTATTCTTCGCCGCCGCCATTCTCATGACGGCCGGTCTAGCGACGTATGAGGCCGTGTTCAACAACTTCCTGGCCGACACCTACCAATTGGAGGCGGATGCGCGCGGGTTCCTGGAGCTTCCGCGCGAGTTTCCAGGATTCGGGGTCGTCGCATTCGCGGGTGTTCTGTCCTGGCTAGCCGTCACCCACCTCGGCATTGTGGGCGTGATCGTCTTCGTGATCGGCATGATCGGCATGGCCCTGTGGGGATCGACCCACTACCTGCTCATGATGCTCATGATGATGATCGCCAGCGCCGGTCAGCACCTGCTCCAACCCGTTACGTCGTCCATCGCCCTGGCCCTGAGCGACGAGCACAATCGAGGTCGGCGCCTGGCCCAGCTCGGCGTGGTGACCACGATCGGGGCCGCGTGCGGCACCGGGCTGGTCACCTTCGGATTCAACGCGGACATGCCCCACTACACCACGTGGTTTCTGGTTGCGGGCGCCATCGCGGCCGGGGCAGCGTTCCTTTACTGGAAACTCCACATGCCCGACCTTCACCAGCCCCGCGCAGGCTTGGTCATCCGCAAGCAGTTCTGGCTCTACTACCTCCTCGAATTCCTCTTTGGCGCACGCAAGCAGATCTTCATCACCTTCGGCTTCTGGGTGCTGGTGCAGGAGTACGAGGCCCCCGCTTCCTACATCGCCCGGCTTCTGATGATCGCGTCGCTACTTGGTCTGGGATTCAAGCCACTCACGGGGTGGGCCATCGACCACTTCGGCGAGCGGGCGGTGCTGATGGCTGACGGGTTGCTCCTGTCCCTGGTCTGCGTTGGCTACGGATACGCCTACGCATTTGCGGGCGGCAACCGCGAGACCGCGCTGCTCATCGCGTCCGCATGCTTCATCGGCGACAATCTGTTGTTCGCCCTCGGAAACGGCCGCGCCGTGTACATATCCCGTCTGACCGAATCCTCGCAGGAGCTGACGTCCACGTTGGCCATGGGGGTATCCATCAACCACGTCGCATCGATGGTCGTTCCCCTCCTGGGCGGATTAATCTGGGTCGCCATGGGCTACTCGAACGTGTTCACGGCCGCCGCTATCCTGGCGCTCATCATATCCGCCGTGTCCACCATGGTGCCAAAGCACCAACGAGTGTAGCGCTCTCAGAGAACGCCGAGAAGAGGAGCGGAAACGCCGGGACTGACACCAGCGAAGTCCGCCGTAGGCGGACGAAGACGGGTCTGTCCCTGGCCTTTTCGCGGGCTACGCGCCACGGCTGAGACTTCTTCACCAGCCCCACAGTCCCTGATTCTCCTCAGCGCCGCTGTCACCCGTTCCCGGGCGGCCGCAACACCACGCTCCATCATGCACCCGAAGGCGTCATCTGCGCAATGCCCGTGCGCCACTTCCGCCGCAGATGCGTCGCGAACAGCCCGGAGAATGCAACGATGAGGATCACATTCACCCCGAGCACGATGACGGTCGAAATGATCGTAACGGCGAACATCGCGGTAGCGCCACCAGACGGACCGGCGCTGGACACGGTGAACACCGTGAGGCCAATCAGGAGGCTTGATGCGAGTCCAACGGCGAATTGGATTCCGAACACCACAAGAATCCCGGCAACCGTCTGCCCCATCGGTTTATACTTGAGAGTGCTCGCCCAGCAACCCAGCGCCACATAGAGCGCGAACTGGGCCACCGGAGAAACGAGGTTGTTGAGAATCATCGTCACGATGGCCAGCGCAATGGGAATCGGGCTCGACACGGCCATGCCAAACGTGCCCCCCGAGAAACCGCCTTGGAGAAGCGCCCAGCCAAGCCCGGGCGCGATGAACGCCGGAAGAAACAGAAGCGACCGGCGAGCGAACACAATGGCGAGGGACCGCGCCAGCGCCTTGTCCTCCACCGGCGTCACAAAGAGCGAGTCCATGGACCCGTCCTGCCGCGCGGCCGCGATGGACGACGTGATGTCATACACAATCAACGCGAGGATGAAAATGATGCCGATGCACGGGAACATGGCCACCGGTATCAACGCCATGGCCACCAGATACTGCATTGGCCGGGACCACCCGAAGACCGGCAGACCCGGGGTTCCCGCCGAACTCAGTCGCGCCATCGCGTTCATGGGAAGCAGTTCACGACGCAGACGTCCCGTCTTGCTCCGGCGTTTCTTTCCTCTTGCCACGCGTGCATGCACCTGCCGCGGAATCAGCCGCACAGTCAACGCCATGACCGGAAGCGCGACGATCAGCGTCAGAACCAAGCTGGGGAGCCAGAAGAATGCGCCTCGACCCGGCTCGGTCACGAGCCACGCGGCGACGCCGATGTTGAGGACCGGCCCGGACGTGAACCAGACCAGATCGTACACCAAGGTCAAGCCAAGCCACAGAGACTCAAGAACCACGGCGTAGAACAGGCCCTCGATAGGACGCGATGCAATGGTCGAACAGAGCAATCCGATGGCGCAGGTGGCCGCAGCGGCGACGGTGAGCAGCATCGTCTGAAGCGCCATGGCCGGCACTGCAATCCCGCCCAACGTCGACGCGATAGCCAGAATCGGCAGGGCGCTCAGCGACAGAAACTCGACGTACAAGAACGCGGACAGGAACTTGGCGAGGAAGATGTCCGTGCCGCCGATATCGGCAATCAACAACAAGCCAAGCGTGCGGTCGCGTTTCTCCTGCGCCATCAATCCCGCCGTGAACAACGGCGCTACCACGAATACCGTGAAGAACTGAAACCCGCTCGCCGCCCGCCCGATGACTTCGCCCATGACCGCGGCCATCTCGCTTTCGCCCGCGGACATGGCCACGGTCCACATCATCCAGATGAACGCCACCACGAACCATGCCAGTCCCACGGCGATTCCGCGGATGACATACGTCGTCTTGCGCTTGCCGCTGCGGGTAAGCTCCAACTCCGCCAACGGAAACTCAATCGCCACCGAATTCTCCCTGTGCTTCAGGCTCCCGGAAACGTCCCGTCTACGCCTTGGCTTGGACTGGCTGCGAAATGCCGGTGCGCCACTTGGTCCCAACCTGGTAGGCGAATAGGTTGCGGAACAACACGATCAGGCCAACGTTCACGGCAACCGTGAATCCGTTGAGCGCGACAGCCATGATGCCCTGCAGAACCAAGGTCGAGGAGTAGTCCGATGACACGGACATGACCACCATGTCGAGAACCCCGGACACAATACCCGTCGCGATGTACACGCCTACCGTCACACCGATGCCGATCGCGGCCGCCACCATGGTCTGACCCGCGGGCCGGGAGGCGAGGGTGCTCGCCCAGCAGCCCATCGCCCAATAGAGGAAGAAGCGCGTGACCGGCACCAGGAGATAGCACGCGCCGGAGAACAAACCCACCAACCAGATGGGCAACAGCCCGAGAAACAAGCCGCCATTACTCAACTCCATGGCGCCGAACACATGCTGCGCGACCCGCATCAATCCCCACAGCGCGCCAGGCACCAGAATCGCAGGCAGCAGTAGAAGCGACCGGTGCAGATACGTCCGGGTCAATGCGCTGGTCAGCGTCTTGTTGTCCATGGGCGTAACGAACAGCGAGTCCATCGACCCATCCCGCCGGGACGCCGCGAGGGACGACGTGATGTCGTACACAATCAGCACCAGAATGAAGAGACCGCCGACACACGGGAACATGCCTAGCGGTATCAGTACCAGAGCCGTCAGGATGCGCAACGGCATGGGCCATTGGAACACGGGCAGTCCTGGCGCCCCCGCCCACACGAGCTTCCGGGCCGGCGCGGCTTGACTCGTCGCGGCTGACGATAGGGTTTGCGGACGCTGAACGGGCCGAGTCGGCGCGGTTGGAGTGCGCCGCTTTCGCCCCTTGGCAATGGAATCGTGGGCCTGGCGCGGCAGCATGCGGATGGCGATCAGCGTGGCAATCGCCGCTAAGCCCAGCGTCAACCCGGCGCTGGGAGCCCAGTCGAAAAGGCTCCGCCCCGGACTGTCCACCGTCCATGCCGCCACGGCGATGTTGAGATTCGGGAGTCCCGTTGCGAAGCTCGCCATGTCGGCGATCAACGTACTCCCGAGCCAGAAGGCCTCCAGAAGAATCGTGTAGAACAGGGCCTCGGTCGGTCGGTTCGCGATGGTCGAAAACCCCAGACCGACCGCGCACATGGCGAGTGCGGCCACCGTCAGCAGGGTCACCTGCAACGCCATAGCGGGTACCGAAATCCCACCTAGCAGGGACGCGATTGCCAGAATGGGCAGCGCGCTAAGCGACAGCAGTTCCACATACAGAAACGCCGCCAGGAATTTTGACAGGAAGATGTCGCGGCCTCCCATGTCGGCCATGAGCAGGAGGCCGAGCGTCCGGCCCTGTTTCTCTCGAGCGACCAGGCCCGCCGTCACCAGCGGGGCCACGATGAACACCGCGAAGAACTGGAACGTCCGCGCCGTGCCCGCCACGAGCCCGCCCAAGAGCGTCATCGTCTCGGTGGTGCTCATCGACATGGGCATCGACACGAGCCAACCAAAGAAGATGGCCCCGAACGCCAACCCTACGGCCACGCTCCGCACGGCATACGTCGCCTTGCGTTTCCCGGTCCGGGTCAGTTCCAGTTCGGCTAGCGGATACTCCAGCGCCACGGCGATCCCCCACTGTCGGTGAGCCCGGTCGGCGATGTGCATACAATACTGCACTGTCCAACCCAAGCGACGATCAGCCTATCACGCGC
The DNA here is from genome assembly GCA_024231375.1 of bacterium. The sequence continues at coordinate 4,846 of JAAEQP010000008.1, forward strand.
CACGCCGCACGGCAAGGTGGTCGGTGTCAGGGCAATCGCACTAAAAGCTAGACCTGCATGATGAGTTCTTCGAGGTAGGAGTTGTCCCATGCAGCTTGTTTACGCTCTCCCTTGGCGTCGCGCTTGCTGGTTTTGTTTTTCTTCTCGGTGTTTAGGTTGATTTTTATGATGGTGGCCATGTTCTCGGCGGCATGGCCGATTCGTATTCGGGACTGGTCTTCGTTGAAGGCCACGTCGAGGACCCAGTGCAGGCTGTTTTCGATGGCCCAGTGGGACCGGATGCTC
>JAAEQP010000009.1 GCA_024231375.1 bacterium
ACCTTCACGTCGCGCGCGGGAAAGAGTCCTTCGCGGTTGGGAGGAATGTTCAGCAGGAAGACGGTGTTGCTACCCACGGAGCGGTACCAGATGTCGAGGATTTCGGTCGTTGGTTTGACATGCTGCTGTTCGTCGCGCCAGAACCAGCCGCGCCGGATGGACGTGTTCGTCTCGGCCGGGTAGTAGTGGAGGACGCCGTCGGCGTTGAGGGTCTGTTGGAGCTTAGGCAACGTGGCCAACTCCGCCCCGGTCATGTCCGGCCATTTGCACTCGTCGACCGGTCCGGGAAGCGGGATGACGTTCCACGCGCTCTTCCTCGTTCCACCGCCTTCGTTGCCACACCAGCGTACGTCTGGCCCCTTGCCGAAGATCACCGCCATGGGCGCCAATGCGCGGATGAGGCTGTACCACTGCTGATAGGTGTAGGTCTGACCGCCTTTGCGCTTGGGGTGGGCGCCGTCGAACCAGACTTCGTGAACGGGGCCGTATTCGGTCAGTAACTCGAACAGTTGATTGAGAAAATACTCATTATAGTCGTCCACCTTGAAGCGAAAGGTGCGGCGGTCCTTGAACGGGCGTCCCGGGACGGGGCGCGGGATGGTGCGCTCGGTGTATTGGCTGAGGTTGCCGTAGAGCCCTTCGGAATTCTCAATCTGATACAGGTCGGCCGGTGACAGATAGAC
>JAAEQP010000010.1 GCA_024231375.1 bacterium
ACCGCCGAAGGCGCCGCCATTTCCGCCAGCGCGCTCCGCTGCTTCAACCTGGGCGGTGTGGACTGGCTCGGCAATCCCTTCGAGAAGAGTGTGGGGGTTCCCAAGGGTCGTGTTCAGGCCCTGTGGGTGGGTGTGGATATCCCGTCCAATGCCTCACCAGGCGTTTACGAAGGCGCGTTGACCCTGGCATACGCCAACGCGGAGCCCGCGGAGGTGGCGGTGACGTTGACCGTGTCGGACGGCGTTCTCGAGGATCGCGGCGACAGCGACCTCTGGCGGCACGCCCGGCTCCGCTGGCTGGATTCGACCCTCGCCTTGGACGACGAAGTGATCGCGCCGTTCACACCTCTCAATGTTGACGGCCGGACGATTCAGTGCCTTGGACGTGAAGTACGTATAGGCGCGACCGGTCTACCTGCGAGCGTCATCAGCACCTTCTCCCGTTCCGTCGATGCCGTCGACGAGGAAGGGCGCGAGATCCTTGCGCGACCCATGGATTTCATTGCCGAGACGGACGACGGCGCTGCTGTCTGGACAAACGGCACTCCGCGGTTCACGCGAACCGACCCGGGGGTGGTCGAGTGGGAGTCGACCAGCACGGGGGGCGCCCTTGCGCTCGATTGCCGCGCCCGAATGGAACCCGATGGCTATGCCACGTTCACGCTCTCACTCAAGGCAAACCAGGCAACTCGGCTGAAAGACGCACGTCTGGAAGTCCCGTTTCGATCCGACACGGCCCGCTATATGATGGGTATGGGACGTCGTGGCGGCTTCCGTCCCGAGGCATGGGACTGGAAATGGGACCAGAAGAACCACCAGGACAGCGTGTGGATCGGCGACGTGAACGCGGGGCTTCAGTGCAAGCTGATGGGACTCGATTATGAGCGCCCCCTCGTGAACGTCTATTACCATTACAAACCAGTCATCCTGCCGGACTGCTGGCACAACGAAGGGAAGGGCGGTTGCACAATCTTCGAATCCGACGGCGCCGTGATGCTCCGGGCGTTCAGCGGCGAGCGCGCCTTGGCCGCCGGCGAGGAGGTGACGTTCGTCTTCCGTCTGCTTATCACGCCGTTCAAGACGCTGAACCCCGATCACTGGGACCAGCGGTACTTCCACCACTACGCTCCCGTCGCCAAGGCGAAGGAGGCAGGCGCCAGGATCGTCAATATCCACCACGCCAATCCGATCAACCGCTTCATCAACTACCCGTTCCTTGACGCGCGTGTCCTCGGCGAGTACATCGACGAGGCCCACGCGCAAGACCTGAAGGTCAAGGTCTACTACACCGTTCGCGAGTTGACCAACCATGTGACGGAGTTGTGGGCGTTGCGCAGTCTGGGCGACGAAGTGCTCATCGACGGTCCGGGTGGCGGGTATTCGTGGCTTCAAGAGCATCTCGTGTCTGACTACATCCGCGCATGGGAAGCGAGCGTAGGCGGAGACGAAGTCTGCGCCGCCCTTATCACCAGCGGCATGTCGCGTTGGCACAACTACTACCTCGAAGGGCTGCAGTGGCTCATCAATGCCATCGAGATCGACGGCATCTACATCGACGACGTGTCCTACGACCGGGAAGTCATGAAGCGCGCCCGCAAGATCCTCGACCGGAACCGTCCGGGTTCTCTCATCGACGTGCATTCGTGGAATCACTTCAACGATCGCGCCGGGTTCGCTGTCTGCGCGAATCTCTATCTCGAGAACTTCCCGTACATCAACAGCATCTGGTTCGGCGAGGGCCACAACTACAACGCGTCGCCCGACCACTGGTTGGTGGAGTTGTCGGGCATCCCCTTCGGGCTCTACGGCGAGATGCTGCAAGGCGGGGGCAACCCGTGGCGCGGCATGGTGTACGGCATGAGTTGCCGCCACTATCACGATCACGACCCCACGCCCATCTGGCAGATGTGGGACGCCTTCGGCATCGGCGACGCCCGCATGATCGGCTACTGGGATCCGGCATGCCCTGTCCGCACGGGGCGCGACGACGTGCTGGCCACGGTCTATCGGCGCGACGGTCAATCACTGGTGGCGCTGGCGAGTTGGGCAGACACAACCGCCGACGTGGTGCTCGATATCGATTGGGATGCGCTTGGACTCGACCCGGACAGCGCCTCCATCCATGCCCCGGCGGTCCGCGCTTTCCAGGACGACATGAGCTTCGAGTCTGGCGGCGTGATTTCGGTAGAGCCGGGCCGGGGTTGGTTGCTCGTACTTCGCTGATGCTGGCGCTCAACGTGGTGTGCATTCGGTGGCTTTCAAGAGGAAGTGATGCGAACGTGCCGCGGGCGTGTGCGGTGTTCCGGACGGAATAAGACCTCCGCGCCCCGGGGTTCCCTGCTACATGAAGATTAGGGTGGCATCGCCGCCCGCCCACAACATGTAGCGAACGGGGGTAATCCCGGAATTCGGAGGTAGTTGTAATGAAGATGTTGAAGCCGGCCGCAGCCGCGCTGTGCGCAGGATTGATGATTGCCATGGCTGTGGCACTGACCCTTCCCGCGAAACCTGCACTGGCGCACTGTCAGATTCCCTGCGGGATCTACGACGACCAAATGCGCATCCAGATGCTCGGTGAGCACATCACCACCGTCGAGAAATCGATGAATCTCGTGAATGAGTTGTCCGCCGACCCGGGCAAGAACGCCAATCAGCTCGTCCGCTGGGTCATGAACAAGGAAGACCATGCGGACCAGCTCGCCGACATTGTGGTGAAGTACTTCCTGCAGCAGCGCGTCAAGCCGACCGATGTGCGTAGCGGCGACGAGTGGGATTGTCACGTCACAAAGGTCCGCCTCTGCCACGAGATGCTGGTGGCTTCCATGAAGGCCAAGCAGACCACGGACAAGCAACATGTGGACAAGCTGCGCAAGCTCGTCGATGAATTCGCGCATGCCTATTTCACACCCGAGCAACTCGCGCACATGAAGCATCAGCACTAGGGAGCTTGATGGTCCAAAGGCGGGATCGAAGATAGCCCGCAACCGCACGC
>JAAEQP010000011.1 GCA_024231375.1 bacterium
CATCATCCAGAGCTTCGGCGACCAGGTCAGTCTCCACGGCGGTCTCCCGCGGATCGCGAACGGCCTCTCGCGGGCCGTGGTGAGCCCAAAACGAGGGCAACTGACGGGCGCCGGATTCATCATGGAAGGCATGGGCTACAACCCCGTCGTCTACGACCTCATGGGCCAGATGCTCTGGCAACCTATGAAGCCCGACCTCGATAGGTGGATCGCCGCCTACGCCCATCGCCGGTACGGCGCGCGCCACCCCAAAGCCGAGGAAGCCTGGCGCATCCTCCTGAACACGGCCTACCGGCTTTCGCGGCAACGCAATTCCGTCATCTGCGGACGTCCCACGCTCAACGCCAGCGCACGCCACGCTGGCGGGGGCGACCCCTATCCCCCAAGCGAACTCGCCCGCGCGGCCGAACTCCTGGCGGAGTGCGCACCGGAATTCGCCCACGTCGACGCCTACCAATACGACCTCGTCCACGTAACACGGCAAGTGCTCACCACCATCGCTGCACGCAGGCAACACGGCCTCGCCGTCGCCTATCGCACTGGGAACCGCGCCGAACTCGCGGCCGCGGGTCAACGCTACCTGGACCTTATGAACGACATGGACACCCTTCTGGGCACGCGCCCCGAGTTCCTGCTTGGCCGGTGGCTGAACGACGCCAAGCATTGGGCCACCACGCCGGAGGAGGCGGGCCTCTACGAATGGAACGCCCGCACCCAAATCACCCAATGGAGTCCCAAGGAAGGACCGCTCTTCGATTACGCGAGCAAACAATGGTCCGGCCTCATTCAAGGCTTCTACGTTCCCCGTTGGCAACAACTCATCGATGCCCTCGACCAGTCCCTGGCCGACGGGACCGAGTTCGACCCCGGAGCCTTCGATCGGCACATGCGCGACTGGGAAGAGGCGTGGACCCATCAGACCGAGACCTATCCCGACGAGCCCGATGGCGATCCCGCCGAAATCGCCCAGCGCCTCCTTGATACCCATGTCGATGAAATCGGCAAGCCCGAAGTATCCAATCTCACCACGGGCAAACCCGTCACCTGTTCCCACGCCCTGCCGGAATACCCGGCCCGCCTCGCCAATGACGGATACCTCTCCAACACCGACGCCTACTGGGCCACCGACACCGGCGTAGACAAAGCCTGCTGGTGGCAGGTGGACCTGGAGGAACCGACTGAGATCGCCCGCGTGGTGGCCATCCTCTACTACGGCGACAGCCGCCGTTACGAGTTCTACATCGAAACGTCGCTCGACGGCGAAACCTGGGACATGGCCGCCGACTACCGGGACGACCCCCAACCCTCGCGCCGAGAAGGCGTCGTCGCCACGTTTGAGCCCCGCCGCGCACGCTACCTCCGCGTCACGGTCACCCACAACTCCGCCAACACCGGCCGCCATCTTGTCGAAGTGTTGGCCTATCCGGGCGACACCCCTACGCTCGGTCCCGTCAAGCTTCTCTCCGAGCACGGTTCCACGCGTGCCACACGCTACGCCACGGCCAACAAGATCGTGACTCTGGACGGCAAGACCCACGTCGCCTGGCTCGATTCCATATCGCAGACCATGGTAGCCACCTACGACCACGCGGCAGACACATGGTCGGATAAGGTGAAGGTTGGCGATGGCGCCGACAACCATGGCGGACCCGCGTTGACGTGCGACGGCGAAGGTCGCCTCCATATCATCTTCGGCCCCCACGCAGGACCGTTCCAACACTGCCGTTCAGTACGTCCCAACGACGCGTCGGAATGGGAACGATTGCCAGAGTTCGGCGACCATGCCACGTACCCAAGTGTGGTCTGCGACAAGAACGATACGCTCCACATCATCTACCGAGGGCGAACGGAACCCCGCCACCTGCTCTATCAACGTCTGCCGAAAGGCGGGGCATGGACAGAGCCTCGCTCCCTGTGCCACGCAGACCTCGAAAAGGGATACACCCACTACCACTCGTCCCTCGCCATCGCTGACGATGACACCTTGCACATCGCCTATGATATCTACGGAGCCAAGAGTGGTCCCGCTCAGTGCGCGGGCCACCTCATGTCGCGCGATCTCGGCGACACCTGGACCCTGGCGGACGGGAACGCCGTCGAAGTGCCAACCACCCCAGCGTCCGACGCCTTCTTCCGTCGCACAACCGAGTCACTGTCCATGGTCGGCATGGTGTGCGATGCGGATGGACATCCCTGGGTTACCCTCACCGCCGGCAAGGATGGCCCGGAACTCTGGCGCCACGACGGCGAAGCATGGCGGTGCGCCGAACTCGACAAGCTCCTTCCTGAGGGAATGGACGGCTCACAGCTCGGACTTCTCAGTCCCCCCACATTCGACGACCACGGCGGGCTCTACATCATGGCGGGATTGGCGGGCGACGGTATCCTGCTGCACTCACGGGACGAAGGCGCCCATTTCAGCATCGTACCCGTGCTCCCCAAGGACGCCGCCCTGCCCCACACCGGCTTCAGCACCGAACGCCCCACGGGGCACCACACCGTTGCGAATCCGTGGCTACTCTTTTCCACCGGTGAGAAAGGCCCCGATTGCTTCGGAGAGGGCATCTATCACAGCGTGCGCGCCGCAAAGGTCCGGCGGTGAACGCCACCTCCGACCTAATCGGTTGGCGCTGGGCCATCCCCGTGCTATGCTGCTGACCCGACGGAGGAACCGAAAGGAGTAACGGGGCATGACGAATGAGCAGGCTCGCTTCCACTACGGGGTCGTCATCATCGTCATGGGAACGCTGGTCGTCTTCGGTTCGCTGGGACTCGCCCGATTCTCATACAGCCTGTTGCTTCCGTCCATGCAAGAGGGCCTCGGCCTGGACAACACGCAGGCGGGCGCCATCGCCACGGCCAACCTCATCGGATACCTCACGCTAAGCGTCATCGGCGGGGCGCTGGCATCGCGCTATGGTCCCCGCGCCGTCATCACCGTGGGTCTGCTCGTGGCTGCCGTCAGCTTGTTCCTGACGGGCCTGGTACAGAGCTTCGCTGGGGCGGCCGCGTGGCGCGCCGTCTCGGGAATCGGCAGTGGAGCCAGCAACGTGCCCGTCATGGGATTGCTGGCGGCATGGTTCGTGCCCAAACGCCGCGGACTGGCCGCGGGCATTATGGTGACCGGCTCCTCCTTCGCAATCATCCTGCTGGGGCCAACGGTACCGCGAATCGTGGGCGAGATGGGCGACAGCGGCTGGCGAATCTCCTGGATGGGCCTCGGGGCCGCCACGTTCCTCCTGGCTGTGGGCAGCCTGGTGCTTCTGCGCAACCGGCCCGAGGCTCTCGGCCTCAAACCGATGGGTGCCGGGGAGGATGAACCCGCGCCAGCCACCACCGGTAATAAGCCTTCTTGGGGTATGGTTTACCGGTCGCCCTTGGTCTGGCACATCGGACTGGTCTACGTGGCCTTCGGATTCTCATACATCATCTATCTCACCTTCTTCACCAAGCACCTCATCGCAGACGGTGGCTATACGCAGGCCGAAGCGGGGCAGCTTTTCAGGGTCCTGGGATGGTGTAGCCTGCTGTGCGGCCTGATCTGGGGATCCGTGTCCGACGCTATTGGACGCAAATGGGCCCTTGTGATGGTGTATCTGATCCAGGCCGCAGCGTTCGCCCTCTTCGCCCTGTGGCCCACAACAGCGGGATTCACCCTCTCCGCGGTCCTCTTCGGCCTCACCGCCTGGAGCATTCCGGCCATCATGGCCGCAACCTGCGGCGACGTCCTTGGTTCCAAGCTCGCGCCCGCCGGCGTAGGCTTCGTCACGCTCCTCTTTGGCATCGGACAGGCCCTCGGCCCAAGTGTCGCCGGCGCCATCGCCGACGCCACGGGCTCCTTCGCGCCTGCCCTTCTCCTGGCCGCGGGCGTTGCCATTGTCGGTGCGGCGAGTTCGGCGGCGCTGAAGAAAGGGTTGTAGTGGCAATAGTCAACATCAGTGAAGCGAAGACTCATCTGTCGCGGCTGGTGCAGCGCGTTTCCGAGGGTGAGAAAATCATCATCGCGAAAGCAGGGAAGCCCGTCGCCAAACTGGTGCCCTACTCCCCGAGCGGGAAGCCGCGCCAGCCCGGTTTCTGGAAAGGTCGCGTGAGGATGGCGGACGATTTCGATGTCCTGCCCGAAGACATGGCAGCCGCGTTTCGAGACGAGGCGGAATGAACCTGTTGCTCGATACGCATGCCCTCCTTTGGTGCCTGGGCGATAGTCCGGCACTTGGGCCGGTAGCACATTCTGCCATGGCCGCGGGCGGCCTGCCGCCACACCACAGCGACCCGTTTCACCGGGTGCTCGTGGCCCAGGCACAACTGGAAGACTTGACGCTTGTGACACGGGACACCCGTATCGGCGAATATGAGGTCGCTGTCCTTCGCGCCTAGGGCAACGGAGCCGCATGTACGCTGGTATTGGAGCTGTCAGACCAACGACGTAACGGGGGCTTACATGTTGATCAACACTTTAGTGCTGGCTGCCATTTGCCTGGTGACTCCTGCCCAATCTGGCGACTGGCGCGGCAAGGTCGGCCCCGACGGCGCTCCCAGCGAGATCGAACCCATCCATGCACCGTTCGAGATGCCGCAACTGGCGCGCCCGATGTTCCCTGACCGAATCGTTGACATCGCCGATTTCGGCGCCGTGGGCGACGGCAAGACCAAGAACACAGAAGCCATCGCGGACGCAATCGAAGCCTGTTCTCGCGCAGGAGGGGGAACCGTCCGGATCCCGGCCGGTACGTGGCTGACGGGCGCGATTCACTTGAAGAGCAATATCAACCTTCATCTGGGCGAGAACGCCAATCTTCGATTCTCGGATGATCCTGAGGACTACCTCCCCGTCGTATTCACGCGGTGGGCCGGGTTCGAGTGCTACAACTACTCACCTCTCATCTACGCGGTCGATTGCGACAACATCGGCATCACCGGCCCAGGCGCCATCGACGGGAACGGTAGGCCCTGGTGGCCGTGGGAGGAACGGCAGTCCGACACGGCCACGCGCATGTACGAGGAGCAGATCCTGAAAGGCGTGCCTGCAGACCAGCGTGTCTACGGAACGCCGCAACACGGGCTCCGCCCGCAGCTCATCAGCCCGGTGCGTTGCACCAATGTGTTGCTGGAAGGATTCACCATCGCCGAAGCGGGTCCGTTCTGGACCATTGACCTCGTCTACTGCGATCGCGTCATCGCCCGGTGCCTACGCATACTCACCGAGGGCGGCCCCAACACCGACGGCCTGAATGTGGACTCGAGCACCAACGTTCTCATCGAGCACTGCTACTTCGATACGGGCGACGACTGTATCTGCATGAAGTCAGGCATGAACGAAGATGGGTGGCGCGTCGGCAGGCCGACTGAGAACGTGGTGGTCCGCAATAATCGGACAGCGCGAGGTCACGGCGGGATCGTGTTCGGCAGCGACACGAGCGGCGGCATTCGGAACATCTACACCCACTCCTGCCTCTTCGAGGGCACGGACATCGGCATCCGCTTGAAATCGACGCGCGGCCGGGGCGGAGTCGTCGAACATGTCTGGTGCGAGAGGATCGACATGACGGGCGTTCGACGTGAAGCCTTTCAAATGACGACCGCCTATCGTGCGTGGATGGGAACGACGGAAGGCAAAGCCCCCATCTTCCGCCATCTGACGCTCCGCGACATCACGGTGACTGGCGCCGCTCATGCCGCGCGTCTGGAAGGACTTCCCGAAGCTCCCATCGAAGACGTCCGTCTCCGGAACGTTCGATTCGAGACACGGGAAGGCTTCAGCGCCGACAGGCTCGCGGGACTCAGCTTGGGCGGTGTCGTTGTGGAGGCTGAAGAAGGTCCCGACGTGAGATGGCGGAATTGCCAGCGGTTCGTGATGGACGGGACCTCACTCCCGTCGAACGGCGAACGGTAGCCTACCAGGTAGACGGATTGCGCCGGTCACGTTGGCTCTGACATACTGGGCTCCACCAATCGCATCATGCTTCAAAGGGGGACTTCCCGTGCGCAACCAACTTCGCCGACAGCTCTGTCTCAGCGTGGGCCTCATTATCGCGCTCCTCGCGTTTCCAGGATATTCCCAGGATAACGTCTCCGTCTCAGTCATCACGGACCGACCCGACGCGCTCTATCATGTGGGCGAAACGGTCACCTTCAGGGCGACCGTCACGCAAGGCGGCCAAGCCGTGAGCGAGGGGAAACTCGTCTATGCACTCACCGACGACGGTTCGACCGGGTTGGGCGACGGTGAACTGCCTTTGACCGGCGAACCCATCACCGTGACGGGGCAACTCGATCATCCGGGGTTCTTGCGCTGCACAATCACCTTCACAAGCACCGAAGGCAAGGCCCAAACAGGCACGGCCGCGGGCGGATTCGACCCGCTGAAAATCAAGCCGAGCTTGCCCGTGCCTGACGACTTTGACGCCTTCTGGGCAGAGAAAAAGAAGCAACTGGCGGCAGTGCCCATGGACCCCGTCCTCACTTCCGTTGAGTCGCCGGTGGAGGGCGTAACCTGCTTCGACGTGCAGGTGCCCTGCCTGGGCGGCATGCCCGTATCGGGCTACTACGCACGCCCAAGCGACGCACAGCCGAAATCGCTTCCCGCGGTCCTATGGGTCCATGGGGCCGGCGTCGGTGGTTCGACCAACCGGGCCGACATCGCCGCACATGGCATGCTGGTCCTCGACATCAACGCCCACGGCATTCTCAACAGCCAATCCAGCGAATATTACAAAGAGTTGAGAGATGGGAAGCTGGATGGCTATCCCTTTCACGGCCGCGAAGACCGTGAGACCTGCTATTTCCTGGGCATGTATCTGCGACTGATGCGCGGGATGGATTTCCTTGCCGCGCAGCCTGAGTGGGACGGCGAAATCCTGATCGCGCGAGGCAGCAGCCAGGGTGGCGGCCAAGCGCTCGTGGCGGCGGGACTCGATTCGCGCGTGACAGCGCTTGTCGCGAACGTCCCGGCCATGTGCGACCACACCGGGGTCATCAACGGATGGCCCCGCCTTGTGCCGCGCGACGCGGAAGGCACGCCGGACCCGCAGGTACAGGAGGTGTCCCGCTACTTCGACGCCATGAACTTCGCCACGCGCACCGCCGCCGACGCGCTGGTATCCGTGGGATTCATTGACAACACGTGCCGCCCCACCACCGTCTACGCCACGTACAACAATCTGCCTGGTGAGAAGCGCATGCTGAATGAGCCGCTCATGAAGCATGCCTACCCACCCGAGTGGAACGACATGGCCCTCAACGTGATGCTGGAGCACATCCGCGAGAGGCAGGCGGCCCGTCGTTAGCCTCAGGAATCTCCAGTTCCCATTCAGATGCACTCACGACCACAAAGATCGTCTGGAAGCAGCCAAACTCAGCGAGTCGGTTGCGATTCTCATGGGGGTGAGGCCGGTTTGGACCCGTCTTCCGCCCTCTCCCAACGGGAGAGGGGTGGGGTGAGGGGTCTTCACTCTTCCTGCATTGTGTCCGATTCGGAAATTGGCGTTCGTTGAGCGCTCTAGCCCGCTCGCGCCACCCGCAGCAGGCAGGTCTTCCTGGACGGGAGTTCGATCGGTACGCGGGTGCGTTGTCCGGTCACCTCGAATTCCAGGGTCTTTGGGTCCGGCTGTCCGTCCACCGTCAACGACAGCGTGTACGAACCTGGGTCCAGCACGTACAGTTCCGCCTCCATCGCCCTCGCCTTCTCTCCGAAGTGGAACAAGCGCGCCTCGAAACGCTCCTTGCCCGCGTCCGTCACCAGCGCAGCCAAGCCTCGGGGCCGCGTGAGCCATCGCACGACATTCAGCGGACAGACCAGCGGACTGCCCGGATCGCCCGTGAGCGTGGCGTAAAGGAGGTTGGTGTCCGGCGTCTTGAATCCGGGCCTCCCCTCGGGCCACATCCCGTTCTTCGCGAACATCGCAGGGAAACGCAGCACCCGGTCGGTGTAACGCACCTCGCTGGTGTATCCCTCGAAATTGATGCGCATGGAAGCCGCCGTGCCCTCGAGTGCGGCCGTCAGATCGTCAAGGTCGCCGTGCAGCCGGTACCGGAGATAATGGGAGCTGTCCTTCTCAAGGAGTGCATCGAACTCCGTGCTCCCGGTTAAGAGCCGGTACTTCGAGAGCACCCCGCGAAGGAACCCCATCTTGGATGCACACCACGC
>JAAEQP010000012.1 GCA_024231375.1 bacterium
GTGCATGGGACGCGTCGGGGTAGTCGTAGTTCATGCCGATGTTGTCGGTGCTGAAGGGGCCGTGGTTGTTCGTGTCGGTCTTGTGGTTGGGCAGGGGATCGAACTTCTGAAAGGTCTCACGCCAGCCCGTTTCGAACACCCGCAAGATCAATTCGTACTGGGTGGGGTCGTAGCCTTTCGGTTTCGGGAAGGCCACGCGGTTCTCGGGCACGTCGGTCAGGCACATGCGGAAACAGTAAGCCTGCACACGGTCGTCGCCCTGGCCCGTGGGGAGAGGCTGGTCCGGACTGATGCGCGCGAGGAGCCCGCTCGAGGGGTCGCCGGGAACGACATAGGGGTCGACCGGTTTCTTGAACCAGTGGCCGTGATGCTTCACCTCGGGATGGGATCCGTTCCACTTTTCGCCGTACACGCTATTGCTCTCGCGGCCCACGTGATACGAGACGCCCGCGGTCGCCATGAGATCGCCTTCATACGTGGCGTCCAGGAACATCCTGGCGCGATAGGTCGCGCCGCTGAGTGTTGTGATCGATACGATCCGGCCATTTTCCTTGCCAAC
>JAAEQP010000013.1 GCA_024231375.1 bacterium
ACCTTCACCTCGCAGTTGAAGTCGATACCGCCTGTCGCGAAGTCCTCGGTGCTGCTCCCCCACTCGCCCGGATACGAGTCGGCATCGACGTTCCAGTTTCCGGACAGTTCGGCGAAGCACATGTCGGTGGGCGTCGAATTAGACGTCGTGTTTGCCTGTGGATAACACATCATCATCGGGATACTCGTCGTGGATGAGAAGGTCGACGGATGGGGGTCGCCGATCAACAACACGTGCTGGATGCCCCATCCCGAATAGAACAGCTTCAGCCAACTGCGGATGTTCGCGGCCCGCTGACTGCAGGACGCGCCGGTCGTATAGTGGCTGGCATCGCCGGACGCCGCTTCCGTGATGATGTCCACGGTGGTGCTGAGCATCGTCGCCTTGTGGGTCCTGAAACTGGCCAGCTTGGTGCTGTTCGTCACGATGTTGTTCGTGGTGATGATCACCATGCCCGTTCCGGCTCCGGAGTTTGAACCCACCTTGGTGGCGGACACCGGGTAGAACGATCCGGCGTCGTCGGGGTTGACGAGAGTCGTCGACACTTGCTGCCAGAACGTGCCTACATCCTTGGCTTCCCCACTGGCAAGCTTGACCGCACTCGACTCGGCGCCAAGCTGATACGACACGCGGATGGTACCGGTGCGAAGCAGCTTCACTTCTCCCGTGACAGGATTGCACGCCACGGGCGTCAGATCGACATGCACCAGGCGCCATTCGCGGTACATCGACGGTGCCGGAGTCCCCAAAGCGCTCGCCGGAAACAGGGCGTCGGTCGCATAGAGTTCCGTGTTTCGCCCGTCCCGGATGTTCGCCGGGTCCACATCGCCCCACGCCACCACCGGTCCTGAATCGCCCAACGTCGCCGCCGGAGGCGCTGGCGCCAGGTCAAAAGAGCCGGGCACCAATTCCCAAGACGCATCTTCCAGCACGGCAGCGACCGTGTCCGGGTCGGCATCGGGAGGAACCAGGAAGCTCAGCGTCTTCGTAGGCAGCATCGGGCTACCAGGCGCGCCGCCGGACGCGAATCCGGTCAGTTCGACGACCTGCCCGCCATCGCCCGACTCGGCGGCGACGGTTCCGGTAACCTCAAAGCCCAGGGCCACTTCCTGCCCCTTGGTCTCGACCGGCCACGTCAGAATTCCGTCGTCGGCGTAGGCGGATGCGCAAGCGAACATCACGATCGCCACCCCGATGCCCAACGTCTTGATGAATAACGTCCTGGTACCCATGTTGATCTCCCGTTTGCGTGCCCCAAGGTCTCGAAAACGCCCCATGAAAGGACGAACATGACAAGATGCGGCACAAGCCTATGGCGTGCTCGCGTTTAGAACGACAGGAAAGAGAGGTGCTCCAGCGACGATTCCGACGCAAGTGCCAATACAGCCCAGCGGCACCCAGCCCGGATCCCCTATGTCGCCCGCGCAGCGGCCAAGGAGCAACCAAACCTCTCAAGCCTACAAGATTTATACCATAACGGCCCCGAATTGCCAAGGATCTCCGGGGAACTCGGAACCCGCCGCTCCAGCCAGACCATTGCGAATCCCATCGCGCAGAGGGCCGGTTTGCACCGTCTTGCGCCCAAGCCCAACGGCTTGCCCGCCGCGGCGGGGAGAGGGGTGGGGTGAGGGGTCTTGACGGCCCCCCCGCCCATCGCGCCTGACACGTTCGCCGAACACGCGAGAACCCAGCGACAACTCGCCTACCTCGTCACCCCCGCGAAAGCGGGGGTCCAGTTAGACGCAAAGACGGTCCGAATCCCCCCGCTGGATTCCCGTTCTCGCCGGAATGACGAACGGGGACTCCGCCCCGCCCCCCGTCCCAAGGTGTGGGACCGGCGCCCTCGCCGGTCATCTCCTCCCAACTCCTCCGACGACCCACAACCGCCTTTCCGTCATCCTGAACGAAGTGAAGGATCTCCTACACCCAGCAACCGCACACCCATCAGCCCCATTTGGTAGGGGCGGCGTCTCTGCCGACCGTCTCAGCCGAAGGCCGGCCATCCCCGTCATTCTGAGCGAAGCGAAGAATCTCGTTTCCCCGGCGACTGTTCTGCAGTGCGAGATGCTTCGCTGCCGCTCAGCATGACCCAGTGGGCATGCTCCCCGTATCCGGCACACCACTTCACGTCATCCCGAGCGAAGTCGAGGGATCTCTCTCCACCGACGACTGTCCTGCGCGCAAGAGGTCGGCACCTACTCAACAACCCCACAGCCGCCCCGCGTCA
>JAAEQP010000014.1 GCA_024231375.1 bacterium
ACTCCGGCTGAAGGTGGACGACCTATGCTTCAGGGCGCTTGGGGATTCGTGGCAAGAGGCTCGCGATATCTCGTTTGACGAAACGTTCGCTCTGGATTCGATTGCGCTCTACGACATCCGAAATGTACCTCGTCTACGTCTACCGATTCCGGACGGCATCTCTGAGGTTAGGTTTTGCGCCGATCTGAGTCTGGCACCGAAGGCGGCTGTCGCGGAAACGGAACAGGTTGGACTGTTCAGCTTGGTTTCCCGAGGCACACGCTAGATCATTGAGATCCTCGCCGCCATTGCCGTCACGGAAGCTCCTTTAGGGGACACTAGTGACTTCTCCCGAGACTACCATTCTCCCACTGCAAATGCACCATCATTCCGCCGCACGATGCAAGCCTCATCGGCGAGGGTTCCGGGGTGGGGGAGGATGAGGGTACCGTCTTGTGCCTTCACCGTTTCGTGGCGAAGAGGCTTCCCCTTGACGGTATCCCACCATTCGACGGTGTAGGTGCCAGGTGATGGCGCGGGCAGACGCAACTCGGCTGGAGGCGCGTCACTGGGCGGACGCTTCCGATAGTGGTTGGCGTAGGTGTTGTCTGTGTTCTGGAGCCAGCAGCGGATTTCGTCAGTGCTTCCTAGGGCGCATGCGCGATAGAGCGACACGGCCCGGTCGACATACGAGGTGAGTCGATACGACACAATCGCCCGGTCGGTGCCTTGGGCGTCGACCTGGATACGGTGTTTGCCTGCCGGGATGGACACGGGCGCATCCTCGTTGTAGTATATGTGCCAGTTGTCATACTGGGCGATGTGCTTCCGCCGAATGCCATGCTCCTTCCCGATGAGGAACTCCTTGCGCAACACCTCTTCGCCGTCCACCCTGACGATCAGGGGTGTAGAGGTACCCGCCTTGCCGACCACGTAGTCAACCTGAACGATGAACTGGCCATCCTCGGGGTAGTCGACCTCGAAGGTGGGCGGATTTCGCTTGTCCTTGTGCGAGCGAACTCCCCACAGAATCGAACTGATCACTTCGCCGTCGTTCAGGCTGCCGTCCCGGTTCACGCGATAGTTGCCGGTGCTGCTGGCCTCGAACCGGTCCGTGCTCTTCAGTGTCACCGCTCCCCAACGGTCGCTGCCAAGGGATTCGGGATTCACGACTATCTCCGCATCAACAGGCCGCCACGCGGAATCGTTCACACGCCAATCGCGGGAGAACCGGCTGAATCCTGTGTACGCTCCGTAGAGATCGAGCGGCTCGATATGATTGCGGATGAACCACGGCAACGCGCCCACGGCGCCTGTCATGGCGGATGCCCAAATCGTGTTGTGCATGCTCAGACCCGTTGGGTCGAGAGGGGCCACGGCGCCTTTCGAGCCCCGTTCCGATAGGCGCATGCGGGCGCTGACGCCAAACTCGCCCACGATCAGTGGTTTCTTCGCGCGCGCAAGAATCTCGCGGTTCCAAGCGCCCACGCCGCCCGCCAAGTCCTCGAAGGCATAAGTGTGGTACTGGACGATGTCCAACTCCGGTACGCTGAACAACGTCCACCACAGGTCCTCCGGACTGTACCCGCCGATGGCGCTCGTGGTGATGGGGCGGTCGTAGGGGTCCAGGTCGCACCATTTGCGCGCCAAGTCGCGGTGCCAGGCGGTCATGGCCTCGACGGATTCGGGGCTCACCTTCACCTCGTTGAAGAACTCCCACACGCCGATGGCTGGGCTCGCCCCCCAGCGGGCCACGCAATACCGTATCTTCTGGAGAAACAAACGCCGCACGTCTGGGTCCGTCCAAAAATCGTCAAGCGATTCCAGGGGGCCGCCGTTCTCTTCCACGTAGTGATTGAACGGTTTCCGCCAGTCCTCGTAGTGGTTGCCGGCCGTGGCATTCGAGTTGCAGAGACAGAGCATCAGCGTGAGGTTCAGGCGTTCCGCGGCTTCCACGATGCGGTCCACCTCCCAGCACGCCTGCGCGTTGTACACGCCTGCACCCGCGTACCCCGCCGCTTCGTCGGAAGGGAGTTCGATAGGGATGAACCATGAATCCATGCGAAGTCGGCAGAAAGTGCCGCCAGCCGCCGCCGTACGCTCAAGATACCCGATAACCGTGCGTGCGCGGTCCGCGCCCACAGGCGCGCCAAGCCGCGTCTGAGGAAACACATTCGACCCAATAGCAATGAGCGGATCGCCGTTCTCAAACTCCAGGGCGAGCGGATTCGCGGCAGCACGTCGCAGAAACCCGCGTCCGCCCGTCTTGGTCACTCCGAAGGAGATGTCCTTCCCGCCGTATGTAATGCCCTCGCATTCGGCCGTCACACAAACCGTCCACGTCCCAGGTTGTCTGGGGGTGAACCGGACGCGCCACTCGGACTCGTCCTGCGGTACGATCCCTTCTCCCTCATACGCGAAGCCGGTGTACAGGAACCCAGGAACGCGTGACTCGACGCCGACAGGCGACCGGAACACCGCCTGTACATCAACTTGGCGCGGGTCGTCGGCGTTGTCAACAGAGAAGGGGTCCGAGAACCGTACTTCAACGCATTCGTACGTGCCGACGCGTTCCGCGGTGAGTCGGCATTCCGGCAGGGGTTCACCCCAGGCCGATGCGAAGGGCATCGTTCCCGCCAGTGTAAAAATCAGCACCACGCGGCTCATTGTCATGGTCAAACTCCTCGGTCGAATTGCGTCAATCGCTTGGTGGTATGGCGAGTTCGCCCACCTCAATCGAAGAGATCCAGCAACTCCGGCAACGACGCGACCACGGTCTCCCCATGGGGGAAATCGGGACAATTCTCTTCGTCCCCATGCCCCGCATCGCTACGGAAGTCGAGGCCCGCGTTGGTCCTTGCCGTGCCCCGGTCGATGCGAATGGGCCGGACCCCTGCACCGACAGACGCCTCCATGTCTTCGTCTGTGTCGCCGACGTATGCCGTATCATCAGGACCGAGGCCCACGCGCTCCAAGGCGATCTGAAGGATGCGCGGGTCCGGCTTCTTCACGCCTTCCTCTCCCGAGATGACGACAGTCTCGAAGTGCCGCGACAGCCCGGCATCGCCGAGCAACCGGCGCAGAAACCGGGGGTGGTCGAAGTTGGAGACCACGCCCAGGACGCGGTCGCCGCGCAGGGTTTCGAGCACTTGGTGCACTTGCGGGTCCAAGGGCACGTGGCGCTGCCATGCAGCCGCTGCGTCGTCGGCAATCCGGCCGACAGCGTCGGGTGGTACGTCGATGCCCAACGCGCGACATTGGCTGTCGATGCGCTGCTCGAAGACGGTGAGGCCCCTGTCGTCCCGGCCGGCATGGGGGCGCGTGAAGAACTGGTCGCAGGCCGACGCAAAGGCGTCGAGGGACAAGCCCGGCGCGAAGGGTACAAGCCCCGCGTGAAACGCCTGAATCCAGTCGGCCCAAGCGGCTTTCATGTCGCCGTAAACAAACAACGTACCCTGCACGTCAAACAGGATGCCTCTTGCCATCCGTACCACCCCCTGACAGCAAATCAGACGTTTCATGTAGAAGGCGCGATAGTACCAAGGTCATCGCAGGGCCGCAACCCGCCTTGCCTGTGCTCGCCGTACAGGACCAAAAAACGGGACCCGGACGATAGCGCGTCCGGGTCCCGTTCATGTTCGAATGGTACGCCGTCTACAGCGACTTGATCTTGATGTTCCTGAAGGATACCGGCTGCCCGTGGTACTGGAACCCGATGTGGCCTTCCCGGGGCATGTCCTTGTAGGCCGTCTTGAACTTGTTCTTGGTGCCGTCCGGGTTCTTGTGGGCCTCGGTCCATTCGTTCAGGTCCGTGTCGACCACGATCTCGCCGTTCAACTCGACGAGGATCCGGTTGTTGTTCGCCACAACGAGGCAGCGGTTCCACTCACCCGGAGCTTTGACCATCAGCTTGCTGGGTGCCAGACAGTCGAATATGCCGCCGCAATGGTGCTTGTCATTCTCATAGTGGTCGTTCGGCTGGAGCACCTGGACTTCGATGGAGGTATGCAGCCAGTCCCGAATGCTGTCGCACCGGATGAAGATGCCGCTATTCGTCTCGGCGGCGCACTTGAACTCCAGGTCCAGCGCGAAATTGCCGTACCGTTCCTTGGTCCAAATGTCGCCTTTCCCCTGCGAAACAAGCTCGCCCTTCTTCAGGGTCCAGCCGTCCTTTGCCATGAGTGCATTGGACAAGTCGTTCTTGAAAAGGGCTGCATACCCCTCCGGGCATTTCACCTTGGGCATGACGCCCTTGGGAAGCTTCTTCTGGGACGCTCCGCTGTGTCCATCGCTTCCCGTGATACACCCAGGCATCATGGCAAACGCCAGAGTCACCATCAGGGCAGCCATGCCCAGCCGGTAGATTATGTGGTTCTTCATCGTCGTCGGTCCTCCTTCTGCTGACTATAACTCCCGGTCTTTGCGGGATTCTTCATAGGTAGGACCAGTATACACGGATCGGACGGCGGATGGATCGGCTACGGATTGGAATGGGCGACGGCGAATCCGATGCATGCGATTGCGACGAAGGCAACGCTCACCGCGAGTTGTCGCACGCCGATGCGCATGGGCCTGGCCCCGTAAGGCGGCCGGAACGCGCCATGTACGCCGTCGATCCATGTCAGCAGAAACGCGGCCGCAAGGTACCACGAGGTCACGCCCGTCATGGCGAAGCCCAGGCCGAGTGCCAGGGTCGCCGTGTGGCACGCCAGGGCGGGCCCGCGGATTCGGCGGAGCACGTGTCCCTCCGGCGCGCGGTCAAGGCGGGAGAACTGGAGTTGCGACACCACATGCACCACCGACGCGACGGACTGGCTCGCCGCGACCGTCCACACCAGCCAGGGCAGACTGGGATCCTGCCCACCACACGTCCAGTAAGCTGCAGGAGCCGCCAGGGCCAGCACGGCGGCGCCGGCCGCGTCGAGCGGTGTGTTGTGGCGGGCGACGCCCCGCGTCAAGGCAAGCACGTACCACGCGAACACGGGGATTCCGAGGAGGGGCAGGAGAACCGCCCGGCCATGACCCGTATACCACAACGCGAGCGCCGCGATGCCCCCCGCCGTTGCGTAGACGACGCCCCAGAACAGTGCGGGCGCGAGGTCTTCGCCGTCGCGGCGTCCCGTGAGCACCGAAACGCCCACGGCGAGCGGTTGCTTTGCCATGAAGCCCGCCAATGCTGCGACCGTCAGGATCGGGAACGTCGCGGTGACCTGCCCCGCCGCGGCAGCGCCCATGCAGAGCGGGCCAATCCACCACACCCAGGCGCCGTGCTCGGGCGGCACCGCGTAGGCGCCGCGCCACGCACGGCGAAGCAAGGTCCCGGCCGCAGCGGATCCTGCCGGGACCTTGTTGTCTTGTCGTCTAGCTGACATCTGTCTTCCCCATTCACCCCAGCGCAACGGCCCAGGGGCAGAAGGAATTCCTTGGCCGTGGGTCCAGACTACTATCCATCAGATCCCGGCTCTCAAGCAAGGAACTCGCGGACGGTTTGCGCGAGGGACGGTTTCGCACTCCAGGGCGGTCGCCGGATGTACGAGATCCCTCGACTTCGCTCGGGATGGCATGGTTGGGATGTCTTGGTATGCAGTTCGGTTTTCACGGTGCCCCACACTGCATGCGGGAAGCCAGGGACGGGACTCGCTCCACGGTACCACAGACACGTCTCGATCGAGGACTTGTTCGCTTGAGTCAGTGGGGCTGTTGAAGAAGGTCGTGGCCCTGCTGCGTAGCCCGCGATGAGCGGGGGACAGCGGGGCTGTTGAAGAAGTC
>JAAEQP010000015.1 GCA_024231375.1 bacterium
CGCCCCTGGGCGCCATCGCCACCAACGGGATCAAGTTCATGCCCGAATCCGTCGGCTACCGCCTTCACATCTCGGTGTGGGGAAACGATGAGACGAGTCTGCGCGTGCGGAAAGCCAAACACATGCTCCGCCGGCAGATCGAAAACTACCGGGACGATCCCAGGGCCGTGTTCGTCTACACCTTCACCCGGGAGAACATCGACGAAATCCATGAAGTGACGGAGACCCTGGCCGCCCATGGCTGCCGGGTCACCTTCAACATCTTTTCCGCGCCCGTGGGCTACAAAGGCCCCCTGCAGCACGACGAGGCGTCCCTGGTGCGCACCCGGGACGCCATGGCCACGCTGTTGCGGGAGCATCCCGAAACGGTTCTTTACTCCCACTACAACATCGTGGCGCACACCCACGCCCTGGGCCTTCACGACCTTTTCACCTGCTCCTATCCGAGGATGAACCCCTCCACGGACATCGGGCTCGGCCGCTCCTTCAGGCAGTATCGATCGGATCTGACCTGGGACAGGAGCGTGGCGTGCTGCGTGCCGGACACGGACTGCGCGGTCTGCCGCCATTACGCCGCGGGAAGCGCCGTGGTGACGGCCAGGTTGTTCCGCCACGCCACGAATCCCGAGACGTTCCGCGCCTGGCTGGATTACGTGGACACGTATCTCGCGGTCTGGGTCCAGGGCTACGAAAAGAGCCCCAATTTATGTGATCATCCGGTCTCGCCGCCCGCGAGGAAAGGGGAAGGATGACTCTTACAGACCTCGCAAAATCACCCGAATTTCCGGTGGTTTTTTTGGACAAAAAGC
>JAAEQP010000016.1 GCA_024231375.1 bacterium
AACAAAGCTCACCGTGCCCACACGTGAGGTGTCGGTGACGGTTGGACCGATCAATCGAACCTGTTTTTTGCCGAGCAGGTATTCGACGAGCCGGGCCTGCATCGGGAGCTCGTGGGCGGTCATTTCATCGAAGGCCCGTTCCACTGTGGGGCGATTGATGTTCTCGATGGATTCGTTGCCGCCGAGGAAGGCGAGGTAGTCGCGCACGCCGAGGATTCCGGCGCAGCCCTCGTGCAGCACGCCGCCGAGTTCCATTTTGTATGGATTGTCATTTCGATTGATGAAGAAGTGGTTGGGTCCCTCGAGCTCGGCAAAGGCGTCGTGGGTGCCGAACATCGCGGCCATGTGAGGTCCGTACACTTTGTAGATGGAGAAAATGTACCAGTCCACGCCCCAAGCGGCCACATCCATGGCGCGGTGCGGAGCGTAGGCCACACCGTCAACGACGACGCGCGCGCCGACCTCGTGGGCCAGTCGGGTGATTTTCGGTACGTTTTCGATTCTACCCAGCAGGTTTGAAACGTGGGGCACCGCCACGACGCGCGTCCGTTCGGAGAGCAGGTCGCCGAGCTCG
>JAAEQP010000017.1 GCA_024231375.1 bacterium
ATTGGCGTGATGGGATCCGCGGGCGGGAAGATGAACGAGGCTATCGTCGAGAAGTGCCGTGAACTCGGCAGGGCCATCGCCGACGCCGGCTGTGCGATCGTGACGGGCGGATGTCCGGGCCTTCCCCATTTCGCCGTCACAGGATGCAAGGAGCAGGGCGGACTGACCGTCGGCGTGTCGCCGGCCATGAGCCTGCACCAGCACGTACACGAGTACGGCAGTCCCACGGACCACATCGACGTGATGATTTACACGGGAGCGGGCCTGATGGGGCGCGAAGTCATCGGCGTTCGCTCGTGCGATATCGTCGTGATTGTGGGCGGACGCTCGGGCACGCTGGGCGAGTTCGCCATCGCCTACGACGAGGGCCGGCCCATCGCCGTGCTGACGGGCACGGGCGGCGTGGCCGATCATGTAGACGACTTCCTGCCCGTCATCAAGAAGGACACGGGATCTACGATAACCTATGATGAAGACCCGCGCCGATTGATCGAGCGGAGCGTGGCCGCGTACCGGGAGAATCCGCCCGAAATCCGCGATCGGGAAGCGGCAGGCTAGATATCCGGTCGGCCTCCGTCGCACGGCAGTCGTGTAGTCAATCCGGAATCGACAGAAGAGAGGATCAGCATGCGCATCACATCGTACGGCGCCGCGCGCGGCGTAACCGGAAGCAAGCATCTCATCGAGGTCAATGGAAGCCGGATTCTATTCGATTGCGGCATGTTCCAGGGCAGGCGCCGCGAAGCGGCCCACAAGAACCGCGATTTCCCATTCAAAGAGCAGGACATTGACGTGGTGGTGCTGAGCCACGCCCACATCGACCACAGCGGGACGCTGCCCATGCTGGCGCGCCACGGGTTTCAGGGCCAGATCTTCACCACACCCGCCACCCGCGATCTTTGCGCCATCATGCTCCTCGACAGCGCCCATATCCAGGAGCGGGACGCCCGCTGGCTGTCCAAGAAGAACCAGGAATTCGCGCCGCCGCTGTACACGGACCTGGACGTCCGCGAAATTATGCGCCGCTTCATCTGCGTGCCCTACGACATTCCCATGGAGATCGCGCCGGGGTTCAAGATGACGTTGAAGGACGCGGGCCACGTGCTCGGGTCGGCCATGATCCTGGCCGAGTTCGAGGAGAACGGAACGCAGCGCAAGCTCATCTTCACCGGCGACATTGGCCGCAAGAACATGGCCATTCTGAAAGACCCGTGGGAACCGGACGACGCGGACGTGGTGATGATGGAGAGCACGTACGGCGATCGCGACCACGACCCCATCGAAACGTTGGACGCCAAACTGGCCGAGGTGATCAATCGCACCCACGGCCGGGGCGGCAAGGTCATCGTGCCCACCTTCGCGCTGGAGCGTGCACAAGAGTTCGTCTACGCGCTGAAGCGCCTGGAAATGCAGAATCGCATTCCGAACCTGCCCGTCTACGTCGATAGCCCGCTCACTGTGAACATCACCGAGGTGTTCCGGCTGCACACGGACCTCTTCGACGACCAGATGCGGGACGTGATGGAGAAATCGGGCGACCCCTTCGAATTGCGCCACATCGAGTACATCCGAAACCGCGAGGCGTCCATGCGGCTCAACAGTCTGAAAGAACCCGCCATCATCCTGTCGGCGGCGGGGATGTGCGAGCACGGGCGAATCCTGCACCACTTGCGCAACAACTGCGAAGACGAGCGCAACACCATCCTCATCATCGGCTTCCAGGCCAAGAACACGTTGGGCCGGCGCATCGTCGAGCGGCAGAAGGAGATCAAGATCTTCGGCATTGCCCATCCTCTGCGCGCTGAGGTGAAGGTGTTGAACGCGTTAAGCGCCCACGCGGGACGCACCGAGCTGATCGAGTTTGGCACCCGGTTCAAAGACCGTGCCGAACGGCTCGTCCTGGTACACGGCGAAGACGACGCGCTCAAGAACCTGAAAGACGGGCTCGAAGCCGAAGGATGCACGAACGTGGCCATCCAGGAAGAGGGCGAAACCATCGAACTGTGACGAGATGCCTCCGCGAAGGACTCCCGCCACACGCGGAATCGCGCTATAATAGTGGTGGTGCCGATTGCACCGAGGCGAGGGGGGCCGCCTGCAAGAGGAGGTACACGCAATGTGGTATCGATGGAGTGTCCTCGCGATGGCCGCTTGCATCTTGTGCGGTTGTGGCGGATCCAAACCCGCCCTCACCCCTCAGCAAGACGCCGCGCTGAAGGCGTTTGCTGCGAGATGCCAGACAGGGACCGGCGTGATTCCCGAAACCGAGATGGCGCAGGTGGTTGCCATCGGCGACCCAGCCGTGCCCTATCTCGAAGAGATCCTGTATGGGAATGGTGAACCCCCCGCGCCAGATGACTACATCGTCATCGTTGCGCTGGCCCGTATCGCGACCCCGGCATCCATTCTGTCCATCGCCAATTCTCTCAATCCCGACAAGCCGCTCCTGTCGCCCTTCGGCCTTGAGACGGCCGCCGATGCCCTCGTCTGTCTCGGGGCAACCGGTGCCGCGCCCGCGCTCACGGTGGCTATTGGCAGAGTGGAACGCGAAATCCAGGACCGCCGCCGCGCGAACCTGTACCGCGAGACCCCTGACAAGCTCAAACGGAGTCTCGAACGCCTGCAGAACGGCGAAGGCAAGGAAGACACGGCCGACTTTCCCATCCGCAGAGCACCGTAAGCGACCAACCGCAAACGAGTTGATTGGAATTCCTCGGCGGTGGGTGCGTGTTAGCTGAGACAAGTGGGAACCTGGGAGGAATCGCCCCATGGGGTCCGAACCGATTCAGCAAGATACGTGTCTGGTTGTGGGCGCCGGAATCGCCGGACTGCTCGCCGCGCGCGCGTTGCAGGATGCGGGCCGCGCCGTGACCGTCCTTGACGAGGGACACGAAGTGGGCGGTCGCATGGCCACGCGCACCATCGGTGAAGGTGTTGTCGACCACGGAGCACAGTTCTTCACTGCACAATCCGACCGCTTCAGAACCCTCGTAGACGAATGGACCGCAGCGGGCGTTGTCGACGTCTGGTGCGAAGGGTTCGCCAGCGCGGACGGACGCATTCTGGCCGACAGCCTCCCCAGGTACCGGTGCCCAAAGGGTATGCGAAGTCTTCCCGAGCATCTGGCTCAGGGTCTGGATGTTCGCGCGCAGACCAAGGCCGCGGCCGTGTCGCAGGCTGACGGTGGCTGGACTGTCACGACCGACTCGGGCGACACGCTGACAGCGGCCGCGCTTGTCATGACCCCGCCGGCGCCCCAATCCCTCGAACTGCTTCAAGCCGGGGAAGTCGACCTCCCCGATGCGACGCGTAGCCAGTTGAAGGCCATCGAATACGACCGGTGCATTGCAGCTCTGGTGACGCTGGGCGGTCCCAGCCGTATGGCTGAGCCCGGCGGGTTGCGCATGCCGTGCGACGAGGTGGTGTGGGTCGCCGACAATGGGCTCAAAGGGATCTCGTCAGGCGCGCACACGGTCACCGTTCATGGCAGCCCCGAGTTCTCCCGCGAGTACTGGGACAAGGAAGATGACCTCGTGACGACCCTGCTCCTCAGCGCCGTGTATGAGTATATCGGGCAGAACATCGCCGAATCGGAACTTCACCGTTGGCGCTATGCCCAGCCCGCCCACGTACACAGCGACCCCTGCCTCGTGGCGC
>JAAEQP010000018.1 GCA_024231375.1 bacterium
GCAGGTCAAGCAGCGCATCAACGGCCAGGCGAAAGCGATGGTCGTCACTCGGTCGCGCCTCCACGCCGTCCGGTACAAGCAGGCGCTCGACGCGGTCATCAAGAAAGACAAGTTGCCCTACCAGGCACTCGTGGCGTTCTCGGGCACGGTTAGAGACCCGGACACAGGCACGGAGTTCACCGAGTCCGGGATGAACGGCATTCCCGAGACGCAGACCGCCAAGGCGTTCGACCAGCGCCAGTACAAGTTCCTGATTGTTGCCGAGAAGTTCCAGACCGGGTTCGACCAGCCACTTCTCTACGCCATGTACGTGGACAAGAAGCTGAGCGGCGTGAACTGCGTCCAGACGCTGAGCCGCCTCAACCGCACGCACCGCGACAAGGGCGACCCGGTGGTTCTGGACTTCGCCAACGGGATGGGCGAAGTCCGGGACGCCTTCCAGCCCTACTACGAAGCCACGTTCCTCACCGAGGCCACCGACCCGAACAAGCTGTACGACCTCAAGCGCAACGCCGAGGAATTCCTGTTGTACTACCAGCAGGACGTGGACGCCTTCGCCACCA
>JAAEQP010000019.1 GCA_024231375.1 bacterium
CGATGGACTGATCGCGCTTCACCCGGTCACCGACCCGCACCCGGATCTCTTCGAGGCGTCCTTCGATCTCCGCGGCCAGATCCACCACCTCCCGCGTCACCACCACCCCGAGGTAGCACGGCGCGGCTCGTTCGTCGTCGGCCTCGCGCTGCGGCGAAACCTCCATCGCGGCCGCCCCGGGCGACGCCGGATGCCCTGCCGAGGTGTCTTCGATCCGCGAAGAGCTCAGCAGCCGCAGGCCGACGGCGCCGCCGGCGGCCAGGAGGAACCCCAAACCGAACCAGAACAACCTGTTGCGCCAAACCGGGAAGATCGTCATGACGATCGAGCTTATCGGATTGCTTCGTCGGTCTCCACTGGCACTGGGTTGGCGGTCGCGAGTTGTCCCCGTGCCGTTGACATGCGGTGACGCCCTATGGCATGGTCGGCGTGTCGCCAACGAGATTGCAGATCTCGATCATCCACCACCGAGCCGGAGGGGGAAATCGGTTTCACGAAGACGCAGAGTACCACCTCGGCATGGCCACGGCGTGCCGGCGGTGATCGCGGTTCTGGGGCAGCTCGCGACCGCCGGCATCGGACGCGGTGGGCAACGGGGATTGGGAGCGGCAGACTTCCGCTGCCGGGTTGTGTACACCCGGAAGGTCAGCCGGCACAGAGGCCGGACGTTCGACACGACGGCTCACGTCTGTGAGTTGCAACCTGAAAATGGGCACTGCCCAAGGAGAAGAACATGAAGAAACGCATCAAGAAGCTCAGACTGAACCGGGAGACTATTCTGAAGCTCGATGAGCTGGAGTCAGAACTGGCGAAGGGAGGAGTGGACAAAACCATGACCAAATGCGCGTTACCGCTCCTGTGCGCACGTCCCAGCGTGGACGTTTGTCCGCCGATCCCGACCTGGGACGGTTGTGGCTAAAATCACCAGAGACTGTGTGTCTCAGAGGCCGGACATTCG
Organism: bacterium; assembly: GCA_024231375.1. Next base: position 959 of record JAAEQP010000019.1, read on the forward strand.
ATACGGCGGCTTCACGTTCTGTGAGTCGCAACCTGAAAATGGGCATTGCCCGAGGAGAAGAACATGAAGAAACG
>JAAEQP010000020.1 GCA_024231375.1 bacterium
CTACGGCCGAAACAAGTTCGACGCGTGCGGCATCACGACCTGGAAGTACAATGCGGCATGGCCCGCCTTCATGACGTGGCACTATGTCGACTGGTATCTGAACGCCACCGGCGCGTATTACGGAGCGAAGGTGGCGTGCCGGCCGGTGCACGTCCAATATGCGTACGACGACAAGTCCGTCTACGTGGTCAACAATCGTAATGACGCCCAAGCGGGACTCAAGGTCACGGCAAGAATCATCAATGACGACATGACGGAGCAGGACGCGTGGACGGGCACTGTGGATGTGCCCGCCAACGGCGTGGCGCGCGCCGTGCCCATTCCTGACTCAGGCGAGCGAACGAAGTCCCACTTCCTGAAGCTGACGCTGGAGGACAGCAGCGGGACTGCGATGGACAGCAACTTCTACTGGCTGTCAACCGTCCCCGATATCCCCGACAAGATGAACCGCGACTGGCGCACCTTCTCGGTGTCGCCCAAGTCCATCGCCGACCATACCGACCTGAACAAGCTGCCCAAGGTCAAACTGGACGTGGCCAACGAATGGCAGAAGCAAGGCGAAGAGACGATTGCGAAGGTCACACTCGTCAACCCGGCGGCGCATCTGGCCTTCCAGATTCATCTGGCCGTGCACAAAGGCGAGGACGGCGACGAGGTCTGCCCGGCGTATTGGGACGAGAACTACCTGAGTCTGCTGCCCGGCGAACAACGCACCATCAAGGGCGTCTTCGCCACCA
>JAAEQP010000021.1 GCA_024231375.1 bacterium
ACGGCGGGTTATCCTTCAGCCTGCCACTTATCAAGGAATGCAGCGGGGCATCCACCAGATGGTGAATGCGGTTCGCCCGACGTTGGGACCGCTTCCGCGCATCGTCGCTATGGAGCACATACACGGCAGCGACAAAATGCCCGAGATGCTCGACGACGCCGGTGTGATCATGCGGCGTATCATCCAACTGCCCGACCGTGACGCGGATATGGGCGCAATGTTCATCCGCCATCTGTTGTGGCGCTTGCGCGAGGAGGTCGGGGACGGGACGGCGACCGCGGCCGTCTTGTTTCAATCAATTTACGATCAGGGCGTGCGTTACATCGTCTCTGGGGGCAACGCGATGCGGCTGCGCCAGCACCTGGAAAACGGCATGCGGACGATCATGGATGAATTGGCCGGTATGGCCACGCACCTAAAGGGCAAGAAGGAACTCGCGCAGATTGCCGAGTCTATCTGTTACGATCCCCCCCTGTCCAAGATGTTGGGGGAGATTTTCGACATCGTCGGCGAGTACGGACGGCTGGAAATCCGGTCGGGGCGCAGCCGGGAGATTGAGCGCGAATACGTCGAGGGGATGTATTGGAAATCGGGCGTCGTCTCGCGCCAGATGGTCAGCGCCGAGAAC
>JAAEQP010000022.1 GCA_024231375.1 bacterium
CACGATCCACGAGTTTTGGAAGAGCGTTCACGCCGGCTCGATCAAGGCGTCGCGAGAGCTGGACGTCGAGATCATCTGGAAAGCGCCGCTGAAGGAAGACGACCGCGAAGCCCAGATCGCAGTCATGGAAGATATGATCGCGCGGGGTGTTTCGGGCATCGTTCTGACACCGTTGGACGATATGGCACTGCGGATGCCCGTCGCCAATGCGAACCGTGCCGGCATTCCCGTGGTCGTGACGGATTCCGGCTTGAAGGGCAAGGACTTTGTGAGTTACGTGGCGACGGACAACTTCGAGGCGGGGCGGACCGCAGCTCGACACATGGGGAAACTCCTCCACGGCAAGGGCAAGGTGGCCGTGCTGCGCTACTCGGAAGGGCACGACAGCACGACGAAACGCGAAGACGGCTTCTTGAAGGGCATCGCGGAGTTCGAAGGAATCGAGGTGGTCAGCTCCGATCAATACGCGGGCGTCACCACGGAAAGCGCAGTGAAGGCGGCCGAGAACCTGTTCCTGCGGTTCGGCGGTGGCACGGAGAAACTGGAAATCGGCGGAATCTTCTGTGCGACGGAGCCGACGACGTTGGGAATCCTGCGCGCGTTGAAGAACATGGGCGCTGATGGC
>JAAEQP010000023.1 GCA_024231375.1 bacterium
AGCGAAGTCGAGGGATCTCTTGCGGGTAGGCGCTCGCCGATGAGAGATCCTTCGACTTCGCTCGGGATGACGTAGTTGGGGTTTGTCTGTGCTGGAGGTGAAGTCCTCGGCAATCCGGGGTTTCTCCAGCGGCCCCTCTGTCCTTCCCGTCAACCGACGCGGTGGTGGCGCCCGCGCACAGGCGCCTGCTCTACTCCCTACTCAACTCCGAGGGTCGACAATGCGGCCCAAGAAGAGCACCGCGCCGGTGCGTGTGTCTTGAATCAGGAACAGGAACGGGTGATCGGCGCGGAACACCTTGGGGTCTTGAGGCAAAGTCGACAGGTAATGCACTTCGACGGCTGTAGCGGCTGAGGCCTCGGTCCCATTCTCCGTCACGCCCACGAACGCCTTGTGCATGACCCCGCCGATGAGAAGCCCTTCGGTCCGTGTCATCTTCGAGAAGTCGGCCCCAGGCCCAAAGGCCGAGACCATTCCCATGTTCTTGAGGACATCGGACAAATTGAATTCACACGTCGTCTGGAACCGAGGGAGCCAAATCTTCACATCCGTGAGCGCCATGTCGCGCGTCCAGGAAGCCAAGCTCTCCCCGGTAAGCGCGCGTTCCAAATCGCGCAGGCCGTCGACGGCTTTCGGCAGCAGAATGACCATCGACAGGTCTTTCCCTTCATACGGCATCGCCAGAGTCTGGGCCAAGTCGGTTTCCGTGTACTGGTACTTTCCGGCCTGCCACATCGTAGTCACATCAACCGCCTCATCAGGCGTCAAGTGGAAGGGCTCTGCCTTGGTGTGCCTGTCCTTGAACTTCTCCGCCTAGGGGGCGTTGAGATAGATGGCACTGGTGAGCACAAGGCGCGTATCGGCGGTCACCAGTGACGGGTTGATCAGATTCTCGATCTTCTCATTCGTTTGGTTCGCGACCCACGCATTGATGCGTTCGCAGGCCTCGGCGGCATTGCCCATGTAGTCCACCTTCTCGGCCCCGGCATCGTATTGGTCACGCACCACCTTCAGGAAGTCCTCCCTGAAGGCGTAGTACTCCTGCAGCCAGAGCGCGTTCGCCAGGTGCAGCTCGTAGTCGGGTTTCTCAGGTGGCCACAGGCGGTACATCAGCCCGGAGTACCCCAAGTGGGTCCGTTCAGGCGTGTCCGGTAGATGCAGGACGCTCGCCATCTCGGCAGCGGTGTCTCCGGCAGCCCCCGCATACGTCATGGCCAAGGCCGTGGAAATGCTGAAAGGTGACAAGAAGAGGTTGCCCTCGGTCTCGCGCACATGCCCGTAGAGGTCGAAGGCGAACGCATTGACCCCGGCCGCGATCTCCTGGGCCGCCCCCCCATCGTAAGGTTCCAAGTTCGGCTTCACGGATTCCGCGCGGTCTCCGCAACCCGCCGACAACCCAAACGTCATCACAAGAGCCAGAACGTTTCGCATTGGCGCCTCCCTCCCTCGCGGTGCCGCCGCGACACCGTCGCGGCGAAGTCAGAGCGCGGACACGTCCGCGCACTCCAGATAGTCTCAACGCGTTGGCGCGGCCTGGAGTGCGGCGGCACGACGCCGCTATGTCCTTCGTGTCCCATTCATGCGGACCTTAGTTCGCACAACGACTCAAATTCCTGCATTCCGACGCGGAACGGCACGTTGCGTCTACCGCCTCCGGGCGGATGTCTTGCTTAGCTCCGAGGGTCGATAATGCGGCCCAAGAAGAGCACCGCGCCGGTGCGTGTGTCCTGAATGAGAAACACGAACGGGTGGTCGGCGCGGAACACTTTGGGCCCTGTGGGTGCGGCTAGCGCCTCTGCCTCAATCACGCCCGTGGCCGCGGCCGCCTCGGTGCCTTTCTCGTATACGTCCACGTAGGCTTTGTGGACCACCTCGTCGATGAAGAATTCTTCTTGCTGCGTGGTTTTCGAGAAGTCCGCGCTCGTGCTGAAGGCCAGCCGCATGCCCATGGCCTGCAACACATCGGACAGGCGGAACTCGCAGGTTGTCTGGAACCGAGGCAACGAGACCTCCACGTCGGCTGTCTCCTTGTTGCGCAACCAGGACGCCAGGTTCTCGGCGGAGAGGGTGCGTTCGAGTTCCGGCAAGCCTTCCAGAGTCTTCGGCAGCAGGATCACCATCGACAACTCATGGCCCTTGTACGGCATCTCGAGGATCCGGGCTGAATCGGTCTCGGCGTATTGGAAGATGCCGGTCTGATGCATCGTAGGCACGTTGACTGCGTCGGTCGCGGTCAGATGAAACGGTTTGTCCTTGGTGCGAGTTTTCTTGAACTCTTCCGCCCATGTGCCCTTGAAGTAGATGGCATTGGTGAGGACGAGGCGCGTCGCGGAGGTAAGCAATCCTGGCTGGATGAGGTCGCGGATCTTCTTCTTGGTCTGCGCTTCGACCCAGGCGTTGATCCGTTTACGGGCCTGCTCGGCCCCGTTGATGTAATCGACCGTTTCGACGCCGGCACTGTACTGGTCACGCGCCACCTTCAGAAAGGCCTCCTCAAACGCATAGCCCTGCTGCGGCCAGAGTGCATTCGCCACGTGCAGCTCGTAGACGGGTTTCTTGGGCGTTCGCAGGCGGTACATGAGCCCGGAATAACCCAGGTGCGTCTGCTCGGGCGTGTGGGGTAGGTGCAAGACGCTTTCCATCTCGGCGGCTGTGTCTCCGGCTGCGCCGGCATAGGTCATGGCCAAGGCCGTGGAAATGCTGAAAGGCGACAAGAAGAGGTTGCCCTCGGTCTCGCGCACATGCCCGTAGAGGTCGAAGGCGAAGGCGTTGCCCCCTGCCGCCACCTCCTCGACCGCTCCCTGATTGTAGGGGACCGGGTTCGGTTTCACGGCTTCCACGCCGCCCCCGCAACTGGCCGACAATCCGAGAACCATCACCACTGCTAGCACGTTTCGCATTGGCGTCTCCCTCCCTTGCTGTGCCGCCGCGACACCGTCGCGGCGAAGTCAGAGCGCGGACACGTCCGTGCACTCCAAATAGTCTCAACGCGTTGGCGCATTCTCACTCGAATCCTTAGACCCCACATTCGTGTCCGAGTTCGGAATTCCTCAGTAATCCCCAGTTTCAGGTCAGGACGCAAGACAGGCAACTGCAAGACCCCTCACCCCACCCCTCTCCCGCTGGGAGAGGGCGCGAGACGGGTCCAAACCAGGGACATTTCCGATACAGACCACAATCGACACGCCAGGGCTGGTTGCTTTCGGAGACTCCTTGTGGTCGTGAATGCCCCCAAATGAGAACTGGGGATTCCCGAGTTCGGAATTCCTCGCGGCTTGCGGTGCGGCTACCGGTTCATTAGTATCGAGATCTTGCTTATCCAGTCGCAACTCAGAGGATCTACCGCCTATGTCCGTCCCATTCTACAGTAAAGCGTTAAACGTCCGGCGCATGCGGGAGGAAGATGTCGACATAGCCCGCCGGTTGGCCACACGCGCCTTTGGCTGCAATTGCCTGGGTTGGTACTTTCCCGAGACCTCGCTGGTAGGCGAGACGCCTGAAGGAACCATCGTCTGCGCGCTGAATCTCACCCCGGCGCCGCTATGGTGGGGGCAGGACCGCGTGCCCGGGTCGGCCATTGGCGATGTGGCCACGGACCCGGACCACCAAGGCAAGGGATACGCGGGGGCGTTGATGCGGGCGGCCGTCCACTATCTGCGCGACAACGGATGGTGGGTGTGCCCGCTGTGGCCGTTCTCGGTGAAGTACTACGCCAAGTTCGGCTGGGCGCCCACCACACCCGACATCGGTCTGAAACCGTGGCCGGACCTCATTCGCCAGTTGGATGTGGACGCCAGCACGGTGCGCACGGCCACTCCGGACGATGCCGAGGGCATCATGGCGGTACACACGCGGTGCGCCCAACAGACCAACTGCCAGACCGACCGTCCCGTAGCGTGGTGGCACGAACAGCTTACCAAGCATTCGGCTGTCGTTGATGTCGACGCGAAGGGCTGCGTGGTGGGATTTGGCCTGTTCGGCACGAAGAAGAAATCGCATGCTCAGGGTCGCACGATGACGGTTCATCGCCTGAACGGCGTGGACCTGCCCGCGACCCTCCGCGTGCTGCGCGCGTTGGCGGAAGTGCCCGACGTGACCGTGGTCGACCTGCTGCTCCCCTCGGACAGTCTGCTCCCGTATGCGCTGCCGGACCGGGCGCCCATGACGGCGCATCAATCATTGCAGATTCGCGTTATCGACCCGGCGGGTGCGCTGGCATGCCTTCATCCGTCCGGCCATGTCGTGGGGAAGATCTCGTTCGAAGTGGACGATTGGGTGATGGGCCCCGAGCAGCCCGTTGGCGTGACGGCGGAGATCGCCGATGGCCAAGTCGCCACGAACGCTGGCGCGGGACCGAAGGCGCTACGCTGCGACATCAACACGTTTACCCAGCTCTTCACTGGCGCCTTGTCGACCAAGGAAGCGCGGTCGCTTGGACGTTTGGACGGAGGAGACGCCGCAACGGACGCGTTGTGCGACACGCTTCTTCATGGGCGCGTGCCGCATCGAGGCCGGTTTGAGCCGGGATGATCCGGGAGTGCCCGAGCCCCTTGCTATACTGTCCGGGACGTACGCGCAATGAACCGAAGGGAGGATAGGCTTATGGACGCCCTCGGAGTCGGCATCATCGGAACGGGAACGTGGGGAAGCCTTCACGCGGCCACGGCCGCGGACACGGACGGGGTTGAACTCAAGGCCGTAGCCGACTTGGACGAGGGGCGCGCCCAGGCCCTGGCCGAGCAACACGGCGCTACGCCCTACACGGACTACGCGGACCTGCTGGCCGACGACACCGTGGCGGCCGTGTCCATCGTGACGCCGGATTTCGCCCACGCGGACATCGCCGTGGCGGCCGCGGAGGCGGGCAAGCACATCCTCTGCGAGAAGCCACTTGCCACGACGGTGGAGGCGTGCCAACGGATTCTGGACGCGGCAGACCGGTCCGGCGTGAAGCTGATGGTGGATTTCCACGCCCGCTGGAGCCCGGTGATGTACCGCGCCTGGAAAACGATCCAAAAAGGCGCCATCGGCGATATGCAGCACGTGTACTACCGGTTGAGCGACCGCATCTTTGTGCCCACCGAGATGCTTTCCTGGGCGGCCCAGTCGACGGTGATGTGGTTCATCGGCAGCCATTCCATCGACACGGTGCGATGGCTGTTGGACGACGAAGTGAAGCGGGTGTTCGCGGTATCGCAGTCCCGGGTCCTGCGCGGCATGGGCATCGATACGCCCGACTACTACCAGGCGACTCTTGAGTTCCGGTCGGGGGCTACGGCCGTGATCGAGAACTCGTGGATCATGCCGAATACCATGCCGAACATTATCGATTTGAAATGCGAACTCGTGGGCAGCAAGGGCGCAGTGTACTTCGACGCAAGCCACCATCGCGCCATCGAGGAGTACACGCTGGACGAGGCGGGCTATCCCGATGTATTCGTGATGCCCGAGGTGCAAGGACGTCAGACGGGATTCGCAACCGACAGCATTCGCCATTTCTACGATTGCTGCATGAACGACACGCCGTTGAAGGTGACTGGGCAGGACGGCCTGGAAGTGACGAAAGTCATCTGCGCGGTCGACGAATCGGTCCGCACGGGGCAGCCCGTGGACCTGGAGTAGTCGTTCGGCCCAGCGGCCTCAGCGGATAGCGTGGACGCCCAGTTTGTATATCCAGGCCACGAGTACGACAACGGCCGCCGCGATGAACGTGCCTTTCGACTGGAGCCGACGAACGGCGGCCTCGGGATAGCGTCCGATAACCGCACCAACCGCGCACAGCACGGCACCCAAGGCGCAGAGGATCGCGATCAAGGCTCCGGCCGGCTGGGTGGCAAATGATCGGATAGGCCGTCCATGGGCCATTTCCGCGAAGGCGGTTGTCATGCCGCAGAAGGGGCAGGGCACATCGAAGAGCCACTGGGTCATGCATGGCGCGAGACCGAGTTGTTCATGGGTGCCCAAGCCGCGCGGGTCCGGTGACAGCCACGCCGCGAGCACGAACACACAGACCAGCCCGCCGGCGGCAGCCGCCAGGAGGGTCCGTTCGGAGCGGCCGAAGGAGTGCCACCCCGTGTGCAGAGGAGGCGGAACAGATGTTGGTTTCTCCTGCTCTACAGCGCCCGCCTCATCGTGACCCAAGTTTTGCGGCATGCATCTTCTCGATCGCGCGTGCGAGGCCCGCGCGGTAGTCGTAGACGTCCTGGGGGTCGTAGGTATACTCCGTCATGGAGGTGACGACGCGATCCGGGACCGCCAGCGCATCTTCCGCCACTCTGACGGCGCGCCGCTGCTTGCCTGACAGCGATTCCCAGTCGGCGCGGGCGTCGGCCACCATTTCCCTGAGGTGCTTGGCGTAGGCGTAGTCTTCGAGACCGTCGCGGAAGTTCTCAAGCCGGATGGTCGCCAGAGGCCGCCCACCGGGGCCCGCGCAAAGCATCGAGCCGTCGCCGTTGTTGTCTTTGAAACTCGCGGGATTCCAGTCGGTGAAGGGGCCCGAGTCGATGGGTTTGTCGTTCACGGGCCATCGCGTGATGGCGTAGTACAAGAACCCGTCGGGCTGGTACTTGGCCGTCATGGCGCCCATGAGAAGCCGCGCTTCGATGGCGGGATACTCGATGAACCAATTGGCGTAAGGGTGGCGGGGACCGACGCAGATGTACCACCATACTTCACGCCCGGCCGCGCGGGCCTTCGCCACCTGATCCGGATCGTAGCTGGGCGTCAGTGGAACCCATGCGTCCATGGATGTCACGCCGGAATCCAGACCAAAGGAGGAATCGTACGACGTGGTCATGAGCGGCACGTCGGGCAGTTCCTCCTTCAAGGCAGCGGCGATCTTCTCCAGCACGGGGAAGTGCTCGGGACGAACCTCGTCGTAGCCGTAGAAGTAGGCTTTGTCGGCGATGCCCATCGCGGTGGCTTTGCCGTAGATCGCGCGTGCATCTGCCCGTATCTCGGTCAGCTTGGCTTGGAAAGCATCCTCACTCATGTCAGCCGGGAACGAGTTCTTGGAGAAGTACCGCAGGTTGAAGGCCACGAGCTTGCCGGTGTCCTTCAGATGCTGGAGGATGTCGTAGTCGGGCGGCCCTTGACGGTACAGGCTGTCATAGTCGATGTAGTAATCGGCGAGAAAATCGGCCCATGCGATCTTGACCGTGTCCCACTGGTCGCCGGCAAGCTTCTTCGGCCCCTGATCGTACACGCTCATGGCGGTGGGCAACGGCGAAGCCACGGGCACCGAAAAATCGTACACGGTCACTTCCAGATCGAATTCCCAGGACGGTGCGTTCCGGATCGATACGTGGGCCTTGCCCCGGTAGACGCCGGCCGCGGCGTCGTCAGGCGCCGTCACCCGAACCCAGAACGACTGGACGTCGCCGGCTTCGATGGCCACATCCGGAAGGAAATCGAGAAGCGGATCGGGCCACCACCCCACGTGAGACACCTCGTACGGCGGGTTCTCGGTCTTTACATATCCTACGACGCGGGTGTCGATGGCGTCCGCGGACAGTGTCGAGCCGTCGTCCGCGGCAAGATCTTCCACTTCGATCCGGACACCGGCCAAATCCTGTTCGAAGGGGACTACCACCACCTGGAAGCTCTCGCGCTCGCCACGGGCCAGCGCGATCTCCACACGATCGTCCACGCGGGCCGTGAAGGCCGTAGCGCGTGGCAGCACTTTCTCCATCGACGAGGCGAATCCGACCGCATAGGTCCGGATGTCGGTCTGCTTGAACCACTCCTTGTGCAGCATGGCAAGGGCTTCGATGCGGTCTGTCTGCGGGGCGATGGTCTTGAGTTGATCCCGCACGACCAAGTAGGCATCAATGTCCATGTCCTCGGCGCGCACCTGTTGCTCCGCGGTATGTAGCGCGCCGCCCAATTGCTCGAGAGCGGCCATGCCCCAGGTGTACGCCACGGGATCGGACTTCCGAAGCCCGTAGATGCGGCGCCCCGTGGCCTGGATGGTTTCGGCAGCATCCGTAAACGCAGCAGGATTGTGAAGCAGGGCAACGATCTGCCTGATGAATGCTTCGGGATAGGCCGGAGGCTGCTCGTCGGCCGCCAGCAGCGCGATGGAGTCGACATGGATCTCATAGTCCGCCGGCGGATGGGCCGTGTAGAAATGAACCAGAGCAATGTCGGCTTTGTTGATCGTCTTAGGGAACTTGGCAAGAGGGACCATTGCGCGCATACACGAACGAGCCCGCACGGTGAACCCGGCACCCGCGCCTTCCCGGAACGCCGTATCGGAGTCGGTCACCTTGACGTTTAAGGCCACGTCGGCGTCTGTGGGATTCACGAGGTCAATCATCAGCGTGGCTGCCTGCGACCAATCGGTGACCGCCGGTTTAGCTTCGAAGGCGGGCCAGCCCTCCATGCCCTCTTCCCACGCGGGAGACTTGAAGACGGCGGCCATCTGGCCGGAAGTGGCGAAAAGCGGGTCCAGAGCGAGAACGTCCTGCCCAGCGGACCGAAGCGTCCAGGCGTCGATGTCCTCGGGCGATTCGAAGTCGAACACCATGGTCAGGCACGCGGCCGGAAGGGCGGCGGCGAGCGTTCCCATCAGCAGCAGAATCCATCGTGCCATCATAAGCCAGTTCCTCATACTTCGATTCCTCCCAAGCCAAGCGCCCCTCACGAGTGAGGTTCGGCGCGTTGTACGACGAGATCACAAGGGCCTTCCGAATTGTAGGAGCCAATCCGCTAGAATGCAATGCAAGAGATGAACCTGCTGTGGGGCTGTTGGAAAAGTCTCGGCTTGGCGCGATGGCCGCGAAAGAAGCCAGGGACAGACCCGTCTCGCTGCGCTCGCTGGGGTCAGTTCCGCTTTTTCGCTTCTGTTCATGCGCGCGTATGACTTCTTCAACAGCCCCCTGTCCCTATTCCGTCAAAGCGCCTTCCGGCAAGGTGAATCGGAAATGGGACCCCTGTCCGATCTCGGATTCCACCCATATCTTGCCGCCGTGCCGTTCCACGACGCGGGAGCAGATGCCCAGTCCGATGCCGGACCCCTCGTATTGTTCCTGCCCGTGCAGACGCTTGAAGGGCTCGAACACCTTGTGCAGAAGGTTCTGCTCTATGCCGATGCCGTTGTCCCTGACGCCCAGCACGAGGATCCCGTCCTCTTCGACGGCGGTCAAGTGGATTTTCGGCGTGCCTTCACTGAACTTCAGCGCGTTTCCGATGAGATTCTGGTACACCTGGGTCAACATGGTGCGGTCGCCCGTGACCTCCGGCAGTGGATCCTGGGTGATCGTAGCGCCGCGCTGGGCGATCTCGGACGCCAGCCCGTCCTGCGCGTCGCGGGCGCATCGCCGAAGTTCGATCCGTTCTTGTTTCATGGCTGTTCTGCCGGCTCTGGACAGGGCGAGAAGGTCCTGGACGAGTGCGCTCATTCGCAGCGCGGCCCGCTTGATGTAGGACAGGTCGGTGCGGGCACGATCGTTCAGGTCCGTGCCTAAGTCCCCGGGAAGCATGTCGCTGAACGAACTGAGTTGCCGAAGCGGCCCCTGGAGATCGTGGCTCGCTACGTAGGTGAACTCATCCAACTCCTGGTTCCTTCTGCGCAGGGCTTCGTTGGCTCGGCTCAACTCGTCGGTCCGTTCGGCGAGGGCGAACTCGGCCAGCTTCCGCGGGGTGATATCCCGGGCGCTGCCACGTACACCCAGAAACGCGCCCTTCTCATCGTGGATGGCGGTGCATACGTGACTGACCCACTTGGTCTCCCCCGCAAGGGTGATGATGCGGAACTCCTCGGCGTCCGCACCGGTGCTGGTAGCCATCTCCAGAGCGTGATTGAACCATTCAAACCCCTCGTCGGGATGGACACAGGTGTTGAGCAGCGCGGGACGCTCGTAGAAGTCATCCTGCGAGAATCCGGTCAGCCGCCGGCATGCGGGCGACATGTACACGATGGACTTATCCTCGGCCAGCCAATACACGCAGTCGGACGCATGGTCCGCCAGCAAGCGGTATTTCTCTTCGCTCTCGCGCGAAGCCTGCTCCGCGGCCAGACGCAGCCGCTCGGCCGCGAGATTCCGCCAGATCATGTACCCCGCCGCGATGACAATCATTGCGAGGATGCCGGAGGAGACTTCCCATAGACGCCGGGCGGCCACACGGGCTTCCGCCGCCACGTCTTCGACGTAGATGCCCGTGCCGAGTACCCAGCCCCACGGTTCGAACAGACGGACATGGGAGAGCTTGGGCACGGGATCGCCGATCCCGCCGGGGAGTTCCCACGTGTAGTCGACGAATCCCTCGCCTCGAGCGAGGGCGGCGTTGGCAAACTCCACGAACAGATGCTTGCCGTTGGTGTCTTCGTATCCCGACACGTCCGTGCCGTCGAGATCGGGCCGGTACGGGTGCATGATCATCACGGGCTTGAGGTCGGTGACCCAGAAGTAGTCGGCATCGTTTCGCCCGTACCGCCACGCACGGAGGATGTCGATGCTGCGGTCCTGGGCCTGATCGTGCGTGAGCAGGCCCAATTGCTCCCAGCGCTCGCACTCCGCGAACACACTGCACGCCGATCGCGTCAACTCTTCGAGCGTGGCCTTGCGTTCGGCCATCATGTTGTCGCGAAACGCGGGGATGAAGACCGCCTGCCCCGCCACCACGAATAGGACGACTGTCAGGGCCGCGGGCACGGCGATCTGGAGCCCCCGCAACACCGACGAGGATCTGGATTGCTCACCTCGCCTCGACGTTCTCTGCATACGATCCTCCTGCTCCCAGGCGCCGCTCGAACAGGCGTGGGAGTTGCCGGGGGCGTGGCGAGTGCCTCTACCCCATGCGGCACCCCTCTCTGGAGTATAGCATCTGTAACCGCTGAACGGGCTGTGGTATAAGCATCGAGACAGGGCAATCGCACCAAGACGGCGCGGCAGCGGGAGCAGACGCGAACGAGGGTGTTCCTCCCTCATGGAAGTGCTCGGTCCGCGGTTTGCCTCGGAGCGGAGCCTGCACCATTCCAAGTGTGCCATTCACAACACTGTTGTGGGTGTCTTGAGTACACATGGTAGGCGCTCTCCGGGAATCCGGACACCCACAAGCTGGCGCTTGAAGGTGGCACACGTAGCATGACCGGAAGGCCGCGGTAGTGCTTTCCCGAGGGAGAGCCGAGACGCGGCGGACCCCTCCCGCGGCGACCCATCGCCGATTGAGTGCGGTTGCCCCGAGCATCGGGATCGAGGGAGCAGACAAGGGAGATACGGATGGCAACCGAGGACCGGCGGCTGATCGCGATTGTGGAGGATCTGACTGGGGCGGTCTCGCGGCTGCGCTTCGGCCCGCCGGTTGCCTATGTGTACAACCCGTTGGACTACGCCCGCGAAGCCCATCTCCTGTATGTCCGCCGGTACGGAGGCGCTCCCAAGGAAGTGGTGCTCATTGGGATGAATCCGGGTCCCTTCGGCATGGCACAGACAGGCGTGCCCTTCGGCGACGTGGAGATGGTACGGGACTGGCTCGGGATCGAGACGCCCGTGGGATCGCCTCGGGCCGAACACCCTAAACGGCCCGTCACGGGATTCGCGTGTCCGCGGGGCGAAGTGAGCGGCACGCGGTTGTGGGGGTGGGCGCGTGGCGGGGCG
>JAAEQP010000024.1 GCA_024231375.1 bacterium
ACGGCATCGTACGAAGCGCGCCGGTTCGGGGTGCATTCGGCCATGCCACTGGCCCAGGCAAAGCGGTTGTGTCCCCACGGTATCTTCATGCGGGGCAATTTCGAGCATTACCGGGCGGCGTCGGAAAAGGTACGCGCCATTCTGGAAACGGTGTCGCCCCTGGTGGAATGCGCCTCGATCGACGAGGCCTATGTGGACGTGTCGGGGTCGCAACGGTTGTTCGGGGGCGACGATGCCATCGCGGGGTATATCAAGCGCCGGGTGCGGGAGGAAACGGATCTGCCGTGTTCGATCTCGATTGCGCCAAACAAGTTGGTAGCAAAAGTAGCGACGGATGAGGCCAAGCCGGACGGGTATCTCCGCATCGGAGAGGGCGGGGAAGCGGACTTTTTCCGGCCGTTGACGTTGAAAAAGCTCCCGGGCATCGGACCACGGACACGCGAAGTATTGGAGGCGTTGGGGGTGATGACGGTCGGGGCGCTGGCGGATTTGCCGTTGCCGACGATGCTCGGGGTGTTTGGGCAGATGGGATACGGATTGCAACGAGCGGCGCAGGGCGTTTCAACGTCGCCGGTGGAACCGGACGGGGTTCCCAAGTCCATCAGCCGGGAAACGACGTTCGAGCGGGACCTGTTGGACTGGGAAGCGGTGGAACGCGTCCTGGTGTATTTGTCGGAACGGGCGACGCACGCGTTGCGCGAGAAGGGGATGGAAACACGGTGTGTCACGTTGAAGGTGCGGTATTCGGATTTCAAGACGTATACCTTCGCGCGGACCTTGCCGGAACCGACGTGTCTGGATGGCGAAATCGTGTCGGTGTTGCACGAACTGGCGCAAAAGGGGCGGGAACGACGGGGCCGGGTGCGTCTGATCGGGGTGGCGTTGACGTCGCTCCGGTACAACCAGCATCAGTTGCGTCTGTTCGACGGACAGGCGGCGGAGAAGTGGGAACGGGTGTTGGCCGGGGTGGACCGAATGCGGGAACGGCACGGCTTCGAGTCGATCCGCCTGGCGCGCACGGTCCCGCTGGGCCGTAAGGTGAATCTGGCAACACCGTCCCTGTCGCGGTGAGAAAGGAACAGGAAGAAGGAGAAGAATAGGAGAGTTGGGGGAAACTTCTTTTTGCGAAAAAAGAAGTTTCCCCCAAACCCCCTTCAAGAAAAACGACTCGTATGCGTAAGACACACGGACATCGCGTCAGCAGGCAACAGCCGAGACGCCGTATAGAGCATTCATTTCTTTTAGGAGGGTTTGGGAACGAGCGAAAACGGGGACTGTACCAAGGGAGTCCGCCACAGGCGGACG
>JAAEQP010000025.1 GCA_024231375.1 bacterium
GGCCAACATCGCCTACCGCCTCGGCCGCCCGCTCGACTGGGACCCGGTCGCCGAACGATTCATCGGCGACGAAGAAGCGAACCGCATGATCAGCCGGCCCGGCCGCGGGCCGTGGCATCTGTAGGGGGTACGTGAGATGATTCGGAAGTTTACGATTGCATGGACACTCGCCGCGATGTGCGCGCTCGCGCCGATTGCCGGCGCGCAGGACGCCCCAGGCGTCGTCGAACGGCTCTCCAGTGGTGAACCGGATGTCCGCAACCAGGCAGCGGCTGACGCGGCCGCCCTCGGCGCGGAAGCAGTGCCGCCCATCGGCGCGCTTGTCGGGTCGGATACGTTCTACACATCCCAGGCGGCGGAGCGGGCACTGGCGAACCTCACCCATCACGCCGCACGCCCGAGCGCCGATGCCGAACGGACCGCCGTGGCCGGCGAACTGGTCAAATTGATCGCCGACACCTATCCCGACAAGACGCGCCGGGAGGCGTTGCGGCTCTTGGCGTTCGTGGGTGGCGAAGCCCAAGTGGCGCCCGTTGCCGCGCTGCTGATGGAGCAATCCATCGCCGACGAAGCCCGGTTGGCCCTTGACCAGATCCCGGGCGAGGCCGCCTCGAAAGCTCTGCTGGATACGCTCTACCTGGCGCCCCCGGAATTGCGGGTCTTGCTCTTCGACACCCTCGTACACAGGAACGTGCGCGCCGCCATCCCGGCGATTACGGCCGAAGCCCGTGGCAACCACCGCGACGTCGCCTTTTCGGCCTTGGAAGCCTTGGCGCGTTTCGGGGTGCCCCCGCATCAGGTGTTCCCCAAGTCGCCCGCATTCACGGCCGACGAGAAACGGCGATACGCGTGGGCCTTCCTGACCTGCGCCCATGCGCGGCACGCAAGCGGCGACGCCAAGGCCGCTGAACGGATGTACGCGTCGGTAGCGGCGTTTCCACCAAACAAGAACGCCGCCCGCGCCGCCCTCCGTGGGCTCGCGGACCTCGACTCGCGCATGCTCATTGACCATGCCCTTGGCTACCTGACGGAGCCGGGCCTCAGCGACATGGCGTCGACAGCGCTCATTGAAACGAAACTGGACAAGACCGATGCGCTTCTCACCAAAGCCTACGAGCGGGTCGTGCCCGCGAAGCGGGCGGCCTTGCTGAACGTTCTGGCCGCACGGAAAGCGCCCGGCTTCGACGCCTTGGCGCAGACAGCCGCCGCACAAGGCGCGGGTGAGGAACGCATGACCGCGCTCCAGTTGCTGGGGCAGCCGGTGCCCGTCGATGTGCTGCAGGAAGTGTTGGTGAAAGGTACGCCCTGGGCGCGTGAAGAGGCTGCCCAGGGAGTGCTGGACTACGCGGGCCAGAAGCGCAAGGCCGGCGAGATCGAAGCCGCACGCCTTGCGTACGAAGAACTTGCCGTGAGCCCGGTGGCGCCCGCGTACCGTCTGAACGCCCTCCGTGGCGTGGAAGCCGTCGCCAGCTACGCATCCCGTGAGTTCGTGGATTCCTTGCTTGAGGTCATTCGCGAGGGACAGGACGGTATTCCTGCGGACGCCGTGGTTGCCGCGGGCCGTGCCGCCGTGGCCGTCTACGCCGCCAACCCCGACGCGGAGCAGGCCAAGCAGTCCGTGATTGCCTTGGCTGAGGAATGCCGCGGCAAACCCGGCGCGCTGGACGAAGTGGCCATGTTCGCATTCGAGAAACTCGCCGCCCTCGGCGTCAACACCAAGGTTTTCGCACAGCGCCAAGGCTTCATCACGGACTGGACCCTTCTCGGTCCATTGCCTAACGAAGGCGGCATCGGCGCCTTCGAGCAATCCTTCTTCGACGAGGCAGCGAATCCACTGCCTTCCCCTGTCACCGTGGGCGACGCGGCCCTCACGTGGAAGCCCGCGTCGACGGACGCGGTTCCCGCGACCATCGATCTCACCGCACACTTCGAGCTGAAGGACAACGTGGCGGCGTATGCGTGCGCCGAAGTCACCGTAGGCGCCGACACACCGGTCCTGCTCCTTGCGGGCAGCGACGATGGATGCGAAATTTGGGTCAATGGCGCGAAGGTACACGCCGTCAAGCAGCCGCGTAGCCTGATCGTCGATAACGACCGAATTGAAACCGCCTTGAAGGCGGGTGTGAACCGCGTCCTCATCAAGGTGTTGCAGGGCGCCAGCGACTGGCAGTTCTGTGTGCGGGTCGCGGGCCGCGACGGCGCGCCCATCGACTTGAGCCAGGGAGGCTGACCACACAAAGGAGTTGGCATGCGAAATTGGACTGCGGCCTTCATCGTAATCGCGGCCTCGGGGTGCGCCCTGTCTCCCGACAAAGTCGATCCCGGCCCGGTAGCTCCGGGGCTGCCTGGAACGACCGTAGTCCCCCTTCCCCAGGCCCACGCCCACAACGACTACCTGCATGACCGCCCCTTGCTGGACGCGCTTGACCACGGATTCTGCAGCGTAGAGGCCGATATCCACTTGGTGGACGGTGAATTACTGGTGGCCCACGACCGCGACAAATGCCAGCCCGGCCGTACGCTACAGGCTCTCTACCTGGATCCCCTCCGCGAGCGGGTACGCGCCAACGGCGGTGCGGTGTATCCGGGCGGACCCCGGTTCTGGCTGCTCATCGACTTCAAGACCGGCGCAGTTCGCACGTACGAAGCTCTTCGCGAAGTCCTGCACGAATACGACGACATTCTCACCGAATTCCGTGCAAAGAGAACCAAGGTCAAAGCGGTTACGATTGTGCTTTCAGGAAACCGTCCCACGCGCCTGGTGGAGGAAGAGCGGGTTCGGCTTGGAGGCATCGACGGCCGCATGAACGAACTGGAAAGCGGCATCTCTTCTCACCTCATGCCCATGCTGAGCGACCACTGGGGCCGCGTCTTCGACTGGTCCGGGCCGGGTCCCATGCCTGACGAAACACGCGAGAAACTGCACGCTATCGTCCGCCAATGCCATGCCGACGGACGAGCGGTACGGTTCTGGGCCACACCCGACTACCCTGAACTGTGGAGCGAACTGGTCGACGCCGAGGTCGACCTCATCAACACCGACAACCTGGCGAAACTCCAGTCCTTTCTTCTAGCGCGCCGGGAAACCCCGAAATAACACACGGCTACAACGCGGTTCCTTCTAACGTGGAGGATGTTGCCATGCAGTCGGTTCGAGTGGGTATCGTAGGGTTGGGTGGAATCTGCCGAAGCCGCCATGTGCCGGGACTACGGCGCATTGAGGGTGTCGAGATCGTAGCGGCCACCAACCGCACCCCCGAATCGAGCCGTGCCGTTGCCGACGAGTTTGGCATTCCCGAAACCTGCGCCTCGTGGCAGGAGTTGGTCGCGCGCGACGATCTCGATGCGATTGTCATCGGCACGTGGCCTTATCTCCACCGCGATATCTCTATCGCCGCGATTCAAGCAGGCAAACACGTGTTCTGCCAGGCCCGCATGGCCATGGACGCTGCCGAGGCCCAAGACATGTGCGCCGCCGCCGAGTCCAGCGAACTGGTGGCTATGCTATGCCCCGTGCCCGTGGGGTTGAGCATCGACGCGACCGTGGCGCGCATGTCGCGTGAGGGCGTGTTGGGCGACGTACGCCTGGTGCGGGTCCAGAGTTTCACCGACGCCTTCGCGTCCCCGGACGCGCCCATGAACTGGCGCAAGGATCACCGCCTGTCCGGACTCAACATGTGGACCCTCGGCATGTACGCCGAAGTGGTCCACCGTTGGTTCGGGTGGACGCGGACCGTGACCGCCGCCACTCAGACCTTTGTATCCGAGCGTGTCGACGAGTCGGGCAAGCGGATTGAAGTGGAGATTCCGGACCAAGTCCTAGTTCACACCACTACCGTGAGCGGGGTTCCGATGCAATACACCATCAGCGCGGCGGTCCACAACGGCACCGACGCCATCGAGATCTACGGCACCGGACAGACCCTCCGCTATGACGTAGGCGCGGACATTCTCTACGCATCCGCGCCCGGCGAACCCATGAAGCCCGTCCACATCCATCGGGAAGACCGATACGACGTCGCCAATTGGCGTGTCGAGGAGGACTTCGTCGACGCTATCCGAACAGGCAGCGAATACCACCCCAACTTCGAGGATGGCTTCCACTACATGCAGATGGTCCAAGCCGTGTACGACAGCGCGTCTCGTCAATGCACCGTAGCCCTCGACTGATCGCCAGCGCGGTTGACCCGGCGGCGTTCCGTTTCTATTATGCGGTGTGGGTGCATGAGGCGGGCCTGGAGGGCAATACTTCTGATCACCATCATCCATCTCAGCGATCTGCACATCCACCGGAAGGCGGATGCCAAGGACAACCGCAACGCGCGGACCCTGGTGCGCGAGATTGTTCGGCGGCATGGCCACGTGTCGAAGCGCAATACCTACATCGTCATCACGGGCGACCTTGTCGACAGCATCACCCGGCCCCACTACGAGAACCTGCGCCGGTTGGTGCTGGACCCGCTCCGCCGCGAGCATTTCAAGGTGTTGGCCACGCCCGGCAACCACGACTACGCGCGCATGGGCAATTCGTTTCGGCCTGAGGGCCCCGCCCTGTTCCACGAATACGTCCAACCCGGCCAGTACCCTCACGTCTATCCATCCGACGCCCGTGTCGCGCCGGGCACGTCGGAAGTGCGGTTCATCGGCCTCGACACCGCCGACAAACAGGAACAGGTGTTCCTTGCCAACGGCGTCATCGATGAGCGGCAATTGGAAGAGTTTCGACACCTCCTCGAAACGCACAAGAACGAGTTCATTGTCGTCCATTTCCACCACCACCCCTTCATTTTCAACCCGGCGAAGGCCTTCCGGAAGTATGCCCAGTTCATGCGGGCCATCCGTGGCCGGCACAATCTCGTCGTGCTCTTCGGTCACCACCATCGAAGCCGCGCCTTCTTCGGTCGGGCCGGCATTCCGCTCATGCTGGCGTCCAACAAGGTAACCCGCGCCACGCGTGGCGTCTTGTCGTACCGAGTGGTCACGTTGGACCGAAAAGCAGAAGGATTCGGCAAGGGGTTGACCGGGGTTGACGTGGTTACTGTGGAGTTTTCGGCCTGACTGGGGTGGGGGATTGGCGTCGGTGTCACCATCAAGGAGTATGTGAAGTGAACACGCGTGTTCGAGTCGCACTGGTCCTGACGTTGCTGGGGAGTCTTGGGGGAACGGTTGCCGGACAAGAGCCCTATGCCATCCTCATTATTCCGTCCACAGGCGGGTCGAGAATCGCGCAGGCCTCGGTAGACACCGCCGAGATCGTAGCCGCTCTGGGGCTGAGCGGACCGGACGCCGTCGCCAATGTCCGCGCCTTCCTCGAAGTGAACGGCATTCTTCAACCCCTCGTCGCCCAGATGACCGTCGACGGCGACCGCACGGACGCCGTGTTGCTCCTGCCCGAAGGCGTCCGCAAAGGACGCGTGCAGCTCTATGGTGCGGATGTGGCGCCATCCGGCGATCCCGCAACCTTGCCGGACACCTTGCCCCCACTCACGCTTCGCCGTGAGGACGGCCGCGTCATCGTGAACAACGGATTCGCCGAGATCGTCCACGACCCGGCCGCCGAGGGCGGACTGCCTTCGCGCATCTCCTTCCTCGCATCGGGCAAGGCCTTCGACGGATTCGACATGTACGACCGTCTCTACGACAAGGACCGCGGCCAGTTCTTTCTGCGCAACGACCGGAAGGCGTCCGTCAAGGTGGTGCGGAAAGGCCCCCTGGAGATCGTGGTCGAGGCGCAGGCCCGGTACGTCCAGGGCGACAACGGGCCCGTGTCGCAGCCCCAGGCGGTGTACCGCTTCGCCTACCGCGTCGGCTCGCCGGCCGTCGAGGTCACGGCCCGGTGTGAACAGGCGACGCCTGCGTCCTGGCACGAGCACCACCTGCTCCAGTGGCAGTTCAATGGACGCCCCTTGCCAACCTGGACCGGCAGCACGCCACGCCAGTCCGGCGCCTTCGACACGGACAACCAATCCGCCAACACGGCCAAGTGGGGCGCTGTAACCGATGGCGCC
>JAAEQP010000026.1 GCA_024231375.1 bacterium
AAATGGGTGAAGCCGCCCGCCGGAAACGTCAGCTTCTGACGCAGGATGTCGCCGAAGTAGTTCCACCCGATGAGCTTCTGTTTCGCATCCATGAACTTCTGGTCGCCGGTGAAATGGTAGGCGGTCGTCATGTAGTTGAAGGCCTCCATGCCGTTTAAACCCCGGGCATAGAAACCATAGGGCGTCTGGAGATAATCGGGATCCCAGCGCGCCCAGCGGGTGGGCTTTCCATCGACATCCCTGAGGCAGAACCCATTGTCGGCGATATGACCGACCACGCGCCGGAGGTGGTCCGTGGCCCACACGCGTTCCTCTTCGTTCGCCACGAGATTCAGGAAGAGCGTGGCTTCGTACACATGGGCGTCGGTCTCGTCGCTCGAGGTGTCGCCCTTCCACTCCCACAACCCGTCCGGGGTGGCGTGCCACTCCGCAGGCAATCCACCCGACCCGTGATTCGCTTTCACGGTGAGTTCGTCGACGGCGTAGATGGAACGTGCAGGGAATCCGTCGATAGACGTGATCTCCTCACTCCATTTCACCGTCTTCATCATGTCCACGGCTTCGGCACGCACATCGGGGTCGCCCGTCACGGCATACTGGAAACACTTGGCGTGGAGATAGTGGCTGCTGTAGCCGACGTCGTTGTCACTCACCTCGCGCTGCCACTTTTCGTCGACAAGGAACAGGATGTGGATGAAGCCCAAGCGTTTCTGCCCCCACTCCTCAAGCCAACGTTCGTAGTAGGCGGCCTTCTTGGCAAGGGTGTACGGTTCGTACGTGATGATGCCCAGGCCACCGTCCGTGGCAAAGTAGGCCGCGTTGTCGCTGCACGCGATAGCGTTCACCTTGTCGTGAGGAAGCCAGCGCGGAAATCCGAGAAACTGGTACTCGTCGTCCGCGTCTCGAATCGCTCCGCGCATGGTGCCAATCCACAGGTCCCGGTCGAAGCCCCGGGCAAGGCATGTCGTATCTTCATAGCAGAGGCCGTCCTCACCCATGATGTGATACCAGGTCATGCCGCGGAGCAGTCCCAGGCCTTTGTCCGTCGCCACGTAGAGACGGCTACCGTATGAGAAAATATCGCGCACGGTGCAGCCGCGCTGAAGCGTGCCCCAATCGGTGATCTCCTCGTAGACGATTCGTCCGCTC
>JAAEQP010000027.1 GCA_024231375.1 bacterium
CAACTGGGTTGATGTGCGTGATGTGTGCCGAGGAGCCATAGCGGCAGCGAGGACGGGGAAACGCGGCGAACGCTACCTTCTGCCGGGTCACTATCTCACGGTGCGGGAATTGGCGAACCAGGTTGGGGCGCTCACGAACGCGCGGACGCCCGGGATATGCCTTCCGACTTCGGTCGTCCGTGCCCTGCTCCCCCTTGTTTCGATAGCCCATGCCATGACCGGAAAGCAGGGCGCAGTGACATGGGCATCGTTGCACGCACTCACGCACCATCAGGAGGTGGACGGCTCCAAGGCGGTGCGAGAGTTGGGGTATTGCCCGAGGCCGATATCGGAAACGCTGCACGACACCGTCCGCTGGTTCGAGGAGGCGGGGAGTTCGGTTTGACGCCTACACCGGGTGTTGTTTCGGTTGACGTGGGAGCGGAACGTGGTATGATGGAAGTTGCTCAGTAAATGAACATCTGTTCTACACACCAGTGGGAATCGAAGAACAATGGCGGAAACGATTGGGCCGCTGCTGGAGCGGGCGCTCAGCGAGAACGCGGAAGAGCCGAAGAACGCACGGGAACGCAGTCGCGTCGAGACGCGGCGGCGGCTGATGGAGGCGTGGCGTGAACTCGTGGGCGAGAGCGCGTCGGCGAATGTGTCCATACGAGACATTGCGGCGAAGGCGCAGGTGTCGGTAGGTGCGTTCTACTGCCATTTCAAGGACAAGGACGCCCTCCATGGGGAAGTGGCCATCGATTGCCTGGCGAAACTGGTGCGCGAATTGGACAAACTACCGGGGTCCGTTGAGGGTGACGCAGAGACCCGGTTGGCGACGGTGCTGAATGTGATGATGGATTTCGCGGAGGACCATCCGAGTGAATTCACGTTTCTCTGGCGACTCGGACCGTCGGAGACGGAAGAGGGCCGTGAGTTTCTCCGAATGTGGCACGAATTCTGGGAAGAGCGGATTGAGGCGTTTTCGGAAGGGTTCTTTGCCGGGGTCCTTTTCGACGAGGAGCTGGACCGCCGGGTTCTCGCGCGGGCCTTGTGGGGAATCGGTGAGAGGATCCTCTCGTGGTGGCTGCGGGACCGGGATCGAATCCCACGCGAAGTCGTCGTTCGTACTTTTGCACGATTCGTGGCGAAAGGGATGGCGTAGGGCGGCAGAGAAGCACATCCGGCGTTGCGGCCGGGTTAGGTGAATGCTCGAAAGGAGGTGGTGCAGCGGCGAACGTTGGGATCCCTTGAGGACACGGGCTCCTGCACCCACGGGTGCGGCTCGGGCATTACGCTCATAACGATTCAAGAGGGAAAGCATGTCGGCGCGGCATGCGCCATTGGGCAAGAAACAACGAGGAGTATGGGCAATGAGAAAGGGTTTCACGCTAATTGAATTGCTAGTTGTCATCGCCATCATCGG
>JAAEQP010000028.1 GCA_024231375.1 bacterium
CTCAATTCTGAGAAAACCCACAACGAGTAACGGGAGATGCCATGTCCGAAGATACGCCCCCCGCGGGGAGTCAGACGGATGAAGGCGTAGGCGAAGGAGCGGCAACGGAACCTGACGGCGCAAAGCCCGATGAGACACCGTTTTTGAAAACCGCGACATCGACCTACAAGTCACCAGAGGATGCTGTTAAGGGGTTCGATGAATCCCAGAAAGCACTCTCACGCGTCCAGCAGGAGAAGCACGACCTCAAGCAGCAGTTGGAGCAGGCTCAAAGTCTGGCGTCGATAGCCAAGACGATTGAGAAGCAGACTGCGCCACAGGGGGAAAGTGCGGACGACCGCGAGGCGCGAATTGCCAAGATCACGCAGGAAGTTGCCGATGATCCTGGGCGGGCGGTGGCACTGATTCTTGAACAGGATCAGGTCCAGCAAGCCGAGGTTCGGAAGTTGCGCGAGGAGTTGGTTGAGTCCAACAAGAAGCGCGACGAGGCATACGACCTGAAGATTGGCGAACTGGCTGTAAACCAGAACCCGGTATATCAGAAGCACCGGGAGCAGGTTGAAGAGGCGCAGACGAAGTACGGGGTTGACCGCGACACCGCGATCAAGATCGTTGCTGACAATACGCCGGATATCGACCAGCCGGATCGACAGGCACCGCCGGGGACCACGGGTGGGCTTCATCGCCCGCCGACCGAGCAGGCGATTACTCAAGAGGTGCGAGCCTCGATGAGACAAAGTCTGGTCGATAACGACGTGGACCCTGAGAGCACGACCGGGAAAGAGATCCTGGCCGAGATGGAAGCGGAGCACAAGGCAAAGGCGGTGGCATAATGGCGGCAAATCCCAATGAAACTGGAACCGGAAGCGAAAACAGGCTAGGTGCCGCACTGGACGCGGCTGCTAGAAATCGAGGACAGGAAGCGACTCCAACGAATCGTGGACTTGAACCGAAACCAAAGCGGAAACGTGGAAGACCGGCGAAACGGACACAAGCCGCCCCAAGCGCGCCCGCACCAGCAGCCGCACCCGTGATAGCACCGAAACCAGCGCCAGTCACCGCCATGCAGGTGGAAATTGCCCGCGCACGCGCGGCGGGTAAGGAACGACTGGCTGCGCCGAACCTTGAGGCCTTGAGCCCCACGATGGTGAAGCGCAAACTTGAGGCGGACCACTACTGCCGCGGCCCGAACGCCGAAACGCAGTACCCCGCCGACAGGTGGCACGACTTCTGGGATGAATCGAAGAACCAAGAAATGCGCGTGGGCATGGGGTACATCCCGGTGATCGACACCAAGGGGAACCCGGTCAGAGACGGCCTGGACCAACTGTTCGTCATTGACGACCGGCTACACCAGCGAGGGTTGGAGGCAGCGGCTGCGGAATCGCGGCGGCTACTGAACGACGGCTCGCCGGAAGTCGGTGAGAGCAAGAGCGCGAAATGGTCGGATGGCGCAGTTGACGAAGAAATTTCTGTCACGACGGGCAGTGCGGAGGACATAGAGAGAGCCGCCGCAGCGATGTCCGACGATGATGGGTAACGATCAATGGAGAACTGACAAATGGCTGCTACAGTAAAGAGGCAGATGTGGGCGTATTCGTCCAGTGGGAACGTACCGTTTCCGCGGCGACCGCTCCAGATTGCGGCTTCGCAGGGGTTACTGATCCCCGGCACGCCGATGTACATGAGTCAAGCCGGGACGCTGAAGGTGTGTGACACCTCCGATGGCACCGACCTGGTTTCGTACATGCTGGACACGAAGATCACGACCGAACTTTCGGCGCTTGACGAAGTGTACGGCATCGAGGTGAACCAGGACCAGTTGTGGTGCGTATATCTGGAAACGAGTGATGCGGACACCGCCGCCGTACAATCGTATGTGGGCGAGGAATACGGGCTGACCATCGCGACGGGGTCGGGCAAAGTTGGGTATGCCACGCTGGCTATCGACAACGCCAACCCGACGTGCCGTGTCATTGATATCCTCCCGAACAGAGAACCCGAACGCGTCACTACCAGCACATCCCCCGGCGTTGCGATTGTTCGCTTCACCGCTTCTGTGCTGACGGGCGAAAAGGCATAAGGAGATATCATGGCATCACTGCAATGGTCAAAACCAGGAACGATGGACAGGGGTTCCTATGTGAACCTCCTGAGTCGCGATTTCGATGTCATCTGGAAGAGAGATGAGCGTCGGGTCGAGGCACTGGCGTCATACGTGGAGACAATTCAGTCGGGCGGGGAGACTTTCAAAATCTCCAACGTCGGGCAGTCCCTCCCGTTGCCGCAGAAGAACGAGGACACGGAAGGGCTCAACTTTGAGCAGCCCGCACCGGGTCACGTCAAGGAAGCGACTCTGTACGGTTACAGGCAGGCCGTCCGCATCACGGACACCATGGTCGCCGCCGACCGCTACAGCAAGGTCAAGAGCATGGCTGGTGGACTCTCGATTTCGCCCCGGCGAAAGAAGGAGTATCAGCGCGCGAATCTGTTCAACAACGGATTTTCGGGCACCGCTGGCGCCGACTCCCTGGCCCTGTTCCATGACTCGCATACGCACGAGAACAACGAGGCTGGCACCTGGGACAACCTGGGGACGGGCGCGTTGACTCACGGCAACCTCCAGGCGCTCCGCTTGGTGCAGCAGAAGATCACGAACGAGCAGGGGTTCCCTTGCCCGACAATGTCTCGTGATCTCATCATCCCCTCCGACCTTCTCCAGAAGGCCACGGAGTTGGTGAGCGCCACGCAGATGCCGGAGAACGCGCTGAATCAGCCGAACGTCCTGATCCGGTCCCTCAACATCGTCGTTTCGCATCATCTCACGAGCGCGACGGCGTACTTCCTGGCGGGTGATCTCACCGGCGAGGAGAAGGGTCTGATCGAGGCGGAACTGATTCCGCTGAACGTGAAGGACTGCAAGCCGAGCGACAACCCGGACATCGTCTGGGCGCGGCGCTCCAAGTTCGTGAACGCGGTGTTCTTCACCACGTCGAAGAACCTGGCTGGCAGCGACGGGACGTAAGCCGACAACCGACAACAAAGCACGGCCCCGTCCCCGGTGCGTAGCGCTTGGGGCGGGGCTGCACTCCGAAGGGGAGCACTACAATGGGCAAAGAGAAGACAGAGAGTGCGGCATCCGACGATGGATTGGCCGCGAAGGTACGAGGACTGGAGGCACGAGTGAAGGCACTGGAAGAGGCGTATCCTGCGGCATCACCGCACGCTGGCGAGATTTATGCCGCGAAAAAGGCGGCTGCGGCCAAGGCGGGGCGCGCATTCCTGCCTGTACTCGTGATTCTGCTGGGCATTAGCACGCTCGTCGTGTGGGCACAGCACGATCTCGTCAACTGGTCACAGGGTAATTCCAGTATCAACGGAGACGCGTGGATACGCACGGATGCCGATGGCACGGCGACCATGTATGTTGACCAGATGACCAACGCGACTCTGACCGTGACGGGCACATTCACGGCTGCGAACCTGTCCACAACCACTGACGCAGTCACTGGCAGTTGGACGATTGGGACGGACCTCGCTGTGACGAACGGCGACATTACGCTGAAGAACGAGGAGGTCATCGAGAATGACACCGACTCCGAGGTCAGCGTTACGTTCAATGACAATGCGGCGCAGTTGGGCAAGTTCCAGTTGCAGTCGAGCATTGCGGGTGACGCGGTGGGCGACGACGACGACTTGACGGTTGAGTTCATTGCGAACGACAACCTGACGAATGAGAGCGTCTACGCGAACATCAACGTCAACCTGGACGACATCACCACCGGCACAGAGAACGCGACGGTCACTATTGGCGTCACGACTGGGAATGTTGTGATAACCGCGCTGACGGTTGCCAATGCGCTCGTGACAGTGCCAACCGCGCTTACTGCAACTGCTGGCGACATTACCGCGACGGCTGGTACGTTGATAACGGGCGTGGGAGTCGATGGCGTTGGCGCGGTTGATATGGACTATGGCTCCGTTGACATTACGGATCACACGTTCATCTCTGACGGCGGCACGGTCGTTCTTGACGGTGGCATTGACGCAAACGAGTTGACTGTCGTCAGCACTAACGCGGTGACGACCAATAGCGTCAGTGTGATGGGCGTTGTGACGCTCAATGGTGCGGTGACGGCTGGCAGTACGCTGGGCGTTACGGGAGCGACCACATTGGCAGGCGACGTAAATGCGACTGGCTCAACGCAGACCGCGGGCAAGACCGTCCGGCGCGTGGCGAAGTACGACTACTCATTCGCATCCGATGGCGGTGCGGTAGGCGCGATTTCGCTTGGTAGCCTGCCTGATAACGCCGTTGTGTTCGACAGTTATATCGACCTCATCAGCGGCATGTTCCCGACGAACGACGCGGGCGCCACCGTGGCAATCACGTGGCAGTCGGCGGCGGATCTGCGGGCGGCTACGCTGATGACGAACGACTGGCAGAGCGCGGCGCTTCTCGCTACGATTCCGGTGGGGACGGTCGCGACAGCGATCAAGGCCACGGGTGAGAGCAACGTCGTCGTGCAGATCGGCGCGATGCCGGTGACAGCGGGCGTGTTCAGTGTATTCCTTGAGTACGACATCAGCGACTAAAGGAGGGCGCAGCATGAAGGCACTTTGCCTCACACTAGCCCTTCTGGTGGTCGGCGCGACCTACTGCGGGGCGGAACCGGATGCGATCCCGCCCTTCGTACTCAGCAATGTGTCAAAGGTGGCTGCGGCAGGGGGCGCAGTCACCAGTGCCATTGCACAGAGTGCGTATGTGGACGCCATCGCCATCGACGTGTCCGGCGGCGCGGCCCTGTCCATCACAAATGGGGCAGAGGACGCATCGCCTGACATCACGGGCTCGTACTTCCTGAACGGGACGTATGGCGTGTCAAACGCCTACCTGCGTGACGACGGGACGTACAACATCTACTGGACGAACACGTCGTGGTTCATCAGCACCAACCAGGGGTTGATGGATGTCAACGTGTGGTCGAACTCAGCGGGTCCGGGTGGGATATACACCGCCGCCGTGGTTACCGTCAGCGGAGAGGTTTCGGTGGTGTCATTCATCACCGACATCGACATTGACGTTGAGGCGTTATCAACGGGCGGGCAGGCGCCGTCGCGCACCATTCTGGGCGTTGACGATGTCGGGGCCGACGTTGTGTACTACCCGCGCATTCAGGAGCAGACCATCGCCGGCGTAGTCGTCAGCGGGCAGTACGACCCGATTCCGCTTGTTGCGGATCTGGTGCGCGTGACCGCGTATGACTCATCGAGCACGGGCGTCAGTGTTTCCGTCAATGTGATACTACGACCTAATCCGTAAGGGGGTGCATCATGGCAGACATGGTTCTGACCGCGTATGCGCCCCAACTGCGTCGGATGTATGGCGTGGGCGAGGACAACGACGACTTCAACTCCGACCTACTTGCGTCGATTGTAGCCGCCGTCAACCAGATCAACCACGAGGGGGATCTGGCGACACAGATCACGTCGCCCACCACGCTTGACAGCACGCTCACCGGGTTGGACGAGAAGTACGACTATATACTGCTCGACGGCGCGGCGGTGCATCTGGGCAAGCGGAACCGCAGGCGCAAGGGCGACCCCAGCAGCGTGCCCACGTATGCGGAGACGGCGGCTGCGTTTGATGCGGGGGTTGCGATAATTGCGTCGGACATCCGCAACGCCGTGGACGTGGACGAGACGGACAACTTTGGCCTGGGCGCCACTTCATACTAGAGGGGGTGCCTGATGGCCGAGCATCAATTCCTGCCGTGGCTACAGTTCGACGGCGCACCGGGGGTTGACTCCGAGACTGACCCCGTAGACCTGAAGGCGACACACACGCCGGCGGGCTACGGGTTCGATCTTGACACACTGGGGCGGCTGAAGAAGGGCACGATTCCGAGCGGTGACACGCGGATTGCCAAGGGCGTGACCATCAGCACGGTCCCGTACATTTGGCACTACAACCGCCTGTGGAACAAGACCAACCGCACCGCAGCAACTGCGTCGAATACCCTCACATTCGGCGCACCCCTGTACGACGACGTGTACTACGCGCAGGGGCTAGGAAAGATTCCTTTCTCAGAGGATGCCGCTACGATAGTAGAGTTTCTTCCGTTCGGCGGCGACTCGATGGCAATAGGCAAGAGCACGGGTTCCTACGTGCTGCGTGGCGTGACCGACCCCCGTGGTGCCGACTTCTGGCGCAAGGGCGACATCATCCAAGAGATCAAGCTGGCGACCGCCGCCAACGCCACCGAACTGGACTCTGTCGCATACTTCAGCGCCGCCGATGGTCTGTTCTCGTTCGGGGCCAACGGTAGCGTGACGGACCTGACGCGGCGTGTGCGGGACAGCGTGTCCGACTACGCGAACATCGCATTGAAGCCAGACTACAGCAAGAAGCGCATCGTGGGCACGGCCAAGTTCGTGTACGACGCCGAGACTGACCGCCTGTTCAACTTCGCCACGAGCGGGTTCCTGTGGACATCACCGACCCTGCACGCCCGCGACTTCAGCCCGTTCATAGTGGACCGCTTCAGTTTCGTTATCGAGAACACGAGCACCGACGACCAGACGTTCACCGTGCAGTACAAGTTGGAGGAGGACGACTGGTACGAGGAGCACGTGGTGGAAGTGCTCAAGGACACGGGGACGCACACGGTTGTTCATGCGGACGTGTTTGAGCGGAAGAGCGTGAAGAAGTTCCAGGTGCGGATCACGGCGATGGACGGGGGGTTGGCGGTGAGGGAAGTGCGATTTGATGCGGCGTTTGAACACTTTGATGCGTATGGCGGGTAGGTGTTGATATGACGGTACTGAACACGACTACAGCGGAAGCGGATGCGGCGTTGGTGCGGCTAGAGGGCGACCCCGAAACCAGCGACTTCACCGTTGTGCGCGAGTGGGGCGAGATCAACGCGGAGAACGCCGACACGCTGTTCACCGCCCTGAATGCGGTCAGCGAGTACGACAACTCACCGCAGGCGAACAAGGGCATGGCAGACGGGCAGCAGTGGACGGCTGTGTTCGTCAACAGCAAGGTTGAGGCCATCGAGGGCGGGCAGGGAAGTCAGCGGGTGGTGACGCTGCGCCAGACGCTCACGAAGGTGACGGGGATTGCCGATTACGCCGCACTGTCAGCAGTGAACCCGCGCGTCATCCGCGACAAGAAATTCATCCACGCACTATCCTTTGCTGACTGGAAGGCAGACGCACTGTCTGTCGTGCTGGAGTACAAGAACCTGACACAAGGGTCGCTTGCCGTGTGCATGAACACGGTGACGGACGCCAACTTGGTCACGGAAGCGGACACCCATTCGGACGACCAGGGCTGGGAGGTCATAGACCGCAAGTTCACGAAAGAGGACGACCGCACGGGCACGTTCCTTGTGCTGCTCCAAGAACCCAACTACAACGCCTTCGATGATACCAAGGTCAAGCAGACGGGGCTCACGAACAAGGGTGGGTGGGGAGAGAGCAAGACCGAGGAAATCAAGGGGTTCGACATCGAGGACTTGGATGAGGCGGTGCCCACCGATGCGGATGCGGATACGGGATATGTCATAACATCCATCAGGTCGCGCGAGGCCAACGGTGAGGCGCAACTCACCAAGGTTCAGACGGAGACGACCGATTATTATGATTCCGACAATTCGACGGACGCGGCTGGTGGCGTAACTGCCCCGGTTGAAATCACCGAAGTAGAAGCGGTCGCCTTGCGTCCCGCGGCATGGGTATTCAAGTGGTTCCGCGTCAGCCCCGACACGATAGACACCGTGAAGGTGCAGGCGAAACTCATTGCCAACTACACGGGCGCGACCCCGCAATGGGCTCTCGTGCCATCGGGGGATAACTTCGTAGTAGACCGCGTGGTCACGCGGCGGCACCCTGATGGGAGCGCGGACATCACCGCGTATCTAAGGATCTCCGGTCTTACCGTGAGTGCGGACTCCACGGACGGGCGCTATGCGTGGGTGAAGTACGGAACCAGTATTCAATATCGCCAGAACAAAACCGTTCCCGAAGACGACGAAACGGAACCCGTTGAATACCAGGAATACCGAATACACTATCAACGTGTAGAGCGGCTGTATACGAACAGCAAGGCCCGCGCATATATATGGGCCACCCATAACTCATCGGATGCAGGGGGGGCAAGCAACAAGGTTCCCATTCCGGGTAGCCCCGCGGCGTCTACAGTAGACGTGACGTGGTTAGACGGGGCGGGAGATTCTGGTTATGCGGACGTTGTTTGGGGGGAATGGAAAGAACGGGAGCATTCGGGGACGACAAAGTACGTGGCGTGGCGGTGTACACAGGATTATTGGACGAAGTGGTCAAACGATTCAAATGCAGATGTTACCACGACTGCTGTAGACGAAAAATCAGCCGCGACGATTCAACCCTCGGGAACCGATATTAAGTGGGTCACGAATCTTTTCCGCGTTGATCCCGATACCGCCGACGTGAATGACCCACCTGACGAATCGGCCACATAGAACCATGTCGGATGACACAACAAGCGAACTCGATGCGCTGCGTGGGGAAATCCAAGAACTGCGCACCGAACTTGAGGAGGTTCGGTTCCATCAAGAGGTTCCTGAAGAGGTCGAAATATTGCCCTCTGATGATTTCGAGGACCACGCGGACAGGTTAGAGCAAGAACCGAAAACCCTCCACGAGGGGCGCGGTATCGTAGTGACGCCCCGGTTCAATGGCGGATATGACCTCGATTTGCTAGGGGGGGAAGTGGTGGACGGTGATCCGGGGGCCGGGGGCGGAAATGGGCTACCAGGCATCGAGGGGCTCAACGGTGTGACGTGGTATCCCTATCGCAAGCCGTATGACATCTATGAGGTCACACAAACCACCTTCAAGATTCGAGAAAGCCAAGATGCGGGTGCCATCTGGTCTGCGGCATTCACCTACGCGGGTGTATCTGATACGTCAAGTTCGTGCAAATTCGACGCGGGGGGGCCAAACGACATCGGTTCATGGGCGGGCGACGGGTGGGTCTACATCAAGTTCGTGACCAACGACGCCGGCGACACGGCTACTCTCGAAATGGAAGAGGACTCCAACCTGCCCGCCGATTTCGATACAGGGACGGACGCCGCCGCGAGCGCGACCTACTACTGGCGGCTGTGGCGCATACGGTTCAATGGAACAATCATGGTAGGCGTCTGGGACTGGCGCGACATCCCGCACATCCCGCGCATGGGCAACTGATGTGGAGACACTGGTACATTTGGGCATCGTTCTGGCTGCTCACGTCCGCGCTCGCGCACGCGCAGTGGAACACGAACCTGTGGCCTAGCTGGGAGACGCAGTTCAACGGGCGGAAGCGTGCGTTGAATGTGTATTCGGCGTTGGTGGAGCGGGTGTACGCGCAATCGTCCGACACCGATCCCGTTGCGGCACCGAGCGCCCCGTTTTGGTTCACGCAGCGGGGGCGGCTCAAGGACTACAAAACCACCATTGGGAATCTACTGGCGCACTATGTGGATATGTCGCAGGCGGACACGAACGGTGACTTCTCGACATATTTCAGCGAACTGCCCGGAACGATTGTGTTCCCGAAAGTGTCCTTTGATGCCATCGCAAAAGAACACTATCTCCCCACCAACTATCTCGCATACACGCCGTGGTTCAATCTGAACGGGTTGGGAAGCAACGGTGCGACCAACGACAATTTTCAGGGAATCGGACACGCCTATGGGAAAACCAACACAGCCACGGCGGGGGGCGGCACCAACTTTGCACCGGGGCGCAGCAATATCTGGTACACGACCGACTATGGTTGGTGGCCGATGACGAACATCATCGGGGAGTTGACGCATACTGAGTTCACCATCTCTTTCACGGGGTCGCGCAAAGACATGTTCAATGTCGTAACGCAGTACTATGATACCGGACCCCAATTCGACCAAACGGGGACATGGGCGATTGTGCGTTCGGCATGGCTGGCGGAATTTGCTGCCAACACAATTCCCACCAATGTCGTAAATCATACGGGCGTAGGCGCTTTCCCGCAAACCCTTGATTACACACTTTCTTATGGGGAAGTGAGTCCGGGGATATTTAGGTTTACCGCATTGGATGGGTTCAGTTCCGCCCACGACGGCTACATCGTCATCACCAACTATTCGACCAATATCCTTACTACGATTGACGTATACGATCACGCCTACTTGACCAATGGCATAGACTTCTCGCAGCAGGGGTGGACGGTTTGGGACACGCATACGCTCATAGCGGACAATGCGGCGACCGTGACCACGCTCACAAACCTGGGGCCATTCGCGTATGCGCCCGATTGGGTCAACGCGCTATCGACCAATGAGCCGAGCGCATTTCGCGACTACTTCACCGAGACTTTGGGCAAACCCCTTCTACTAATGGATAAGCGCCCCGGATTCCTGTACAAATGACCGAGTCAAGCACAAAAGCCGCGATATCAGAGAAAGGACTTGACACTTTCTCAAAACTGAGAAACCGTAGACGCGTTTAACGAGAGGACCGAACGATGCCGCCGAGAGACATAGACCTATTCCCGTCGCTGACCCAGGAAGAGATTGACGCGCGCTTGCGAAAGACCGCCCGTGGGCGCATTGACGCTGATTTACGGCGTACTTTCCCCAACAACGCACCCGCTCCGTTCGATGAGAGTGGACTATTCGGGCCTGCGCTGAATGAGCGGCAGATACAGTCGGAAATCCGCGGACGCACGGGCGTAATGAACCCCACGGGGAACACCGTGCCGAGGGGGACGGGTGGTGCGCGGGACTTGGCGGCGAAAGACCCCTTGCGGCAACCGGACCTTTCGGACGAGGATCTTATTCCCAGTCGTGGGTTTTTCACCGTTGTTACGCCGGACGGGCAGACAATCCGCGGCACGGGGCGCGATCTCGACGACCCGAACAAACTTGGCGGCGGGCAGATCAGGCGCGTGTTCAGGGGGTATCGCGAACAACCGGAAGAGGCGGCGCCGACGACACCACCCACGGTGGAAGAGGCACCCGCGCAAGCGCAGGGCACAGTCCGCGAGGCCGGCGGCGGTGCTCCAGTCGCCCGCACGGGGCTGTTCGGCTCCACGCCCATCAGCGCGCGCAGGGTTACGGACGAGGACGTGACGCGGCAGATCGGGCAGTTGCAGAGCCAGCGGTTGCGGAACTCGTTGCGACCGAGCGACAATCGCGAGTTTGAGGCGATACGCGGGCGGATGCAGCAGCAGCGGAACGCACGGGCGCAGCAGCTTGAGCGCGAGCGGCAGCGGAATGTGGCGCAGGAGCGGGCGGATGAGGTGCGTGCGGCTAAGGCGGCGGATGCGCTGGCGTTGCAAGGGGCGAAGGACGCAGCGGCGGGGGGTCGTGCGAGGGATACGAGGGCAGCGGCAGACGAGCGCGCTCGCTTGACGCGTGAGTTCAACGAGCGGAAGTTTGAGTTCGACAAAAGCCAGGCAGTCACACCAGAAGACCGCGCCCGCAAGCGCAGGATGGAGGCACTGGACGCCGAGATTGACGATCTCAGCGATCAGGCTAAAGACGAGAACAGCAAGAAGGAAGGTCGCTCGCAGCGAAAGATTGATACACTGAACAATAGGATGGCTGGCAAAAGGAAGGCACAGCAGGATTTACTGGACGAAGCGGTGGTCTACCCCGGACCGATAGCACCACCGGGTTCGGGTGCCGTAGAGGGGCCGATCAACAAACCCGGCATTGCACCGGCAGTGGGACCACTTGACACGGACGGTAGCGGCGACATCAGTGACGCCGAGTTGACGCGTGCCAAACAGCAGTTGCAGGCGTTGGTGCGGCAGGATGCGTCGAGCGTTTGGCTTGATAGGCGCCGCGCGGGGCAACCCGTATCCGAGGCAGACGAGAAGGCTATCAAGAAGCAGTTGCAGAAGATGGAGCAACTGATACAGCGAGCCGAGAAACAGGGTGTGGCTAGGCAGAGTGATGCACAGGGGGCGTAATGGCGTTCGATCAAGCCTCGTTTCTGGACACAATCGGAGTGGAGGAACCGCCACCGGAAGTTGATTCTGGCGGTGATGCCGACTTCGATGCCGCTGCATTCCTGGATACGGTCGGTACGACGGACGAACCAGCCGAGGCGCAATTCACCCCCGCCCCCGATTTTGATGACGCAGACTTCCTCGATACCGTAGCCCCCGAAGCACCCCCGAAACCCCCCGGACCCCTGCGCGCGCGCCTGAACCGCCGCCTGCGAGGGTTGCCGCCTGAACGTGCGCAAGAGCGTGCGCCCACACCCGTTTCCACGCCCCCCGCCCCGTCACCTCCTCCACAACCGACCGTGTCCACTCCCACGGTCACACCCACGGACGCGGGCGCGGGGGCTCCTTCTATTGGCGATGAGATACGTGCGATGCCTGGTGCGATCAGGGCGAAGGCGGGCGAGATCGCGTCTGAGTTGGGCGAGTTGACGCCGGGGGAGTTGCGCCGTGACGTAGAGGCGGCTGGCGACGAGTTGG
Source organism: bacterium (assembly GCA_024231375.1). The sequence continues at coordinate 12,503 of JAAEQP010000028.1, forward strand.
TGAAGGGTGTTGCGCGTGGGTTGCCCATCACGTGGGCGGGGTTGATTGACGCCACGGCACAGGCGATGGAGACGGGCGTAGCGCCGCCGTTGCTGGGCGTGAAACAGACACAGCGGTTCATCAACAAGCAACTTGGGATCGACAAACTCACGGGTGCGGCAGCGGACAAGATGCGTGCGTTCGCGGACAAACTGCGCGACGTGACGCAGACTGAGTTCCTAGCGGCAGACAGCACGTTCACCAAAGCACCTGTCAGCACGGCGTTCGGCCAGGTGGGCGAGGCGGCGCCGCTCTACACGGCAGCGATTGCGTCCAGCATCCTGACCAAGAACCCGTGGTTCGGTGCGGGGTTGTTTGGGTTGATCGAGGGTGGCGACACGTTCTCACAGGCACGGAAGAAGGGAAAGAGCATCACCGAGTCCGAGGCGCTGGCGAACCTGAACAGCATATGGACGACCGTGACCGAGTTCATGGGGTTGAAGCATGTTCCTGGCGTCAAGGGCGCACTACGCAAATCCGCGGCAAAGATGGTGAAAGAGGCGGTAAAGTCTAAGGGGCGGCAAATTGCCGAGTCGGGGTTTGCCGAGGGTGTTCAGGAGTTCATCCAGACATTCGGCTCCACGCTCATCAACGAGTTCGGCATCGAGCGGTCAAAGACGCTGCTGGACATGTTCGTTGAGGCGGTTGCGGCGGGCGGCGTTGGTGCGGTGCTGGGTACGGGTGCCGGCGCGGTGACGGGCAGCGGGAACACGAGCGCACGCCTGAACACGCGCGAGGGGAAGAAGGACGTGGTGTTTTCGTTCACCCAAGGCCAGATAGACGAGGGGCTAGTCAACGCACCCGACCAAGCACCCGCCCAGGCGGGCGGGGACATACTCGATGTCGGGCGGGCGAGCGGGCGGGTGGATGAGCGGGAACGGATTGTGGCGGCATCTCTACGCGACCCCACCACGGGGGAAGTCTTTACCGGAGCAACGCATGGGCACGCGAACCCGCGGGATAGGGGGCGGCTCGACCTAGACAAGGCGAGTGACCCGCAAGAACATATCGGCTACGTCACTAATAACGGGAGATGGGTCGGTCAGGCAGAGGCATTAGAGCGTTGGGGCATTGATGGTTCGGAAAGTTCTGCTGCGTACCTGGAAGACCCTGAAACCAAGGAGTCCTACTTGGGGCGTGGTCCAGATCCGCTAGTTCATCCGCTAACTGAACAGGAATTTCAGGCCGAACTAACGAAACGGCGGCAAGCAGAGGCTCAACGTGCAACTGAATTTACCCCCACCCCCGCACCCCCGCCCGCGCTGCCGGATGGGGGGGCGCAGGGGGGCGAGAAGCGCATCGCCACATCGTTCTCCGGTGGCGGCACGCTAGAGGCTGCGCTTGAGGGCGTACAGAGTGTTCATGCCGTCGAGTTTGAACCGGATATCATCCAGCACTTCAATCTCGCGCACGGGACGGACAACCAGGCGCGCAGTGTTCTCGACGTGTCGCCAGCGGAAGTGCGTGCGTCGGGCGCAGACCACTACCACGCATCGCCCGTATGCAAGAACTTCAGCAAGGCAAAACGTGTGCAGGGCGCGGAACCCCTCGACCGAGAGTGCGCCCAGGCTGTTGCCGATGTGGTGGAACAAGCGGCACCCCCGAAGGTAACGGTTGAGAACGTGCCCGCGTATGCCGACACCGCGCTGTTCAAACTCATCACGGATTCCCTAGATCGCGGGGGGTATACTTGGGATGTTGTGATACATGACGCGGCGGACTATGGCGCACCGCAGCACCGCAAGAGAATGCTGTTGCGTGCATCGCGTGTGGGACCACTGCCCGCGCTGCCGCCCAAGACAGGTGGGGGCGACTGGTTCCCCGTTGTGCAGGACTTAATTGATGATGCTCCCACGGAGGTGCTGCCTAGGTGGGAGACTGCTCGCATAGCAGCGATGGTGGCACGCGGCAAACTCGACCCGTCTAAGCCGATACTCACTATGGGTGGGTCGGCGGGTAAGTCGGTTGCTGCGGCGGTGAATGCTGGTGAACCATCGCTCACCCTCAAGGCAACGCCCAAGGAGGTGCCGCGCATACTGCTGCCAGATGGAACCGTTAAGCGCGTGACGCCACGCATGATGGCGCGACTCATGGGGTTGCCCGACTCGTACCCCGTGCCGGATACCCACAAACTCGCTAAGACAGTGTTGGGCAACGGGATTCATGGCGAGGTCACGCGCCAACTCATTCAGCCGCTTATAGACCAATCCACACCCACGGAGGCCACCGATGCCACACGGGCGCAAGAGCAAGAGCAGGCGGGAGTTGCGGTTCCTGATGTCGCAGAAGTCGGGGTTGACACAGGCGCAGAAGGACAGGTTGAGGCGGGAGTTGAAGAGGTGCCGAGTGAGGGGGGGGCGGGGGTAGCACCCGGAATGGTGCGGGTGTATCGTGCGGGGAGTGGCGACTGGTTCACTCCAGACTTAGATACTGCCCGATTCCATAGGCAGAACAAGCGCGCGGCGGGCGAAGCGGCAGAATTAACCTATGTTGATGTTCCAGAAGTGGATACACGCCCAGGTGGAAAGTATGACGCATTTGAGCATCCAGAGGTGCTCAGTGGGCGGCGAGAACAAGCAGAGGCTCACGACGTTATACTTCCACGCGAGATCATAGACACGGCCAAAACGCTGCCTAGTGACACCACTACTATTTCTGACATAGACGTGAACGACCCGCGGTTGTATGGCGAGGGGGAACTAACATACACCGGAAAGCCATCCCAAACAGGTGGTCCGATAGATGTAATTTATACGGATGACGGGCGTCTCCTAGTAGAAGACGGGTGGCATCGCATAGAAGACGCGCGCGCACGCGGAGACACGACGATTTCGGCTGTGGTTGTCAATGAAGATGGAACGCCACGAACCGTGCCACCCACGCAGCCCCAGACGCAAGCGCGCACGGGAGTTGAAGAGCGGGCGCGTGCGGGCGCGGAGGGGGTAACGCCTGAGTCGCTTGGCAAAAGGTTTGGCATTGAAGTCATTCAAACGGCGGACAGTGCGTTTGGGGAGTGGCGTGGTGATCATGCGGAAGTGACCACAGATACAACGCCCGAAAAATACTCCGCCGCAAATTGGGTGGGCGGTGGGGACTTCATTTCAATCAGGGACTATCCAGCAAATGTGATATCGGCGGCGCACGAAGTTGCCCACGGACTGTTTTCACGAGATCCGGCGGCGGGACAGCGCGCACTGGCCCTAGTGAAGGATGTGGGAGTGCCGGACGATGTGGCGTTTGAATCCTTAGTAGACTTGGGGGGGTTATGGTTGCTGGAGCCATCGCGCATCACCCATCCCAGTCTTCAGGGGGTCATTGGTGGTTGGTTGGGGGCACACGCAGCACCATCGCAATTTCTGCATGTTTCCCCGACGCAATCCCCCGATATACGCGCAACCCCCGAAGCGAGTGGTGGGGTGTTTTTGACAACTGATCACGAATATGCCCGCTTGTTCGCGGAACGGCATCGCGCATCAGGAAAAACGCCACGCATTCACACCGTCGAAACGACGTTTGAGCGGGTATTGGACTTGCGGGGACTTCACGAGGATACCACATTCGATATCTTGCGTCAGGCGAGCGAAGCAGCGGGGGTCAATGTCACCCAAGAGGCACCCATTTCGCATCGCACCGAAATATACAAACTACTCGTTCGGCTGTTCCCCGACATACGCAATGCCGGATATGATGCCGTGGCATTTCGTGATGATCTTGAGTTGGGACAGAGTCGTGTGATCGGGGATTCCTATGTGTCATTACGACCACTTTCATCCACCCCCGCCCCCACCCGCGCGCTCACGGGCGAGAGCGTGCCGGCGCAGGTGCCTATTGTCACGCGCGACGTGATACAGAAGGACATTGATGACTTGGAGCAGGCGGTCAAGGACGAGACAGACCCTCGCCTGAAGGAACTGCTGGCCGAAAAGGTCCGGTTCGCGAAGGTGCGCAAGGCGGAAGTGGACCCTGTGCTGCGTCGAGACACCAGCGCGGACGCTATTGATGAAGAGGTGCGCGAGGCACAACGCGGTGCCGTGACGGTTCCAGAAGACACACCCGGCAGGATCAAGCAACTCGTTAGCCGATTCACGGGCATCTTCTCGACCGAGGCTCCATTCCGCGCAATAGGCGCAAAGGAGACGGGGTTTGACCTGAAGGTGCTCATGTCCAGGTACGCGGCGGCAGACGAGCGTGCGCTCGCGGCGGTGCGTGACTTGAACAAGGTCATCACGAGTCCCGCTGACGACGCGGAGATTTTCTTCAGCACGACCAACCCGGAGCGATTGGCGCGACTGCCCGCCGAAACACGCGAGCGCATCCAGCCTGCCGTGGATGCTATCAACAAGGCGAACGAACAATACGGCAAGGAACTCAAGGAGTGGGGCGTACTGAAGGACTTGTGGCCTCAGAGTGCCATCAATCGCATCAGCAACGAGATTGACGCGTTGATGGAAGAGGCGAAGAAGATTGGGGACGGCAAGGGGGCCATCGACGGCACACCGCGCCGTGGTCTGAGCGAAGAGACGGAGATACGCGCCGAGGACACCCGCCTACAGAAGATTGAGGAAGAAATCGCACGGCGGTCTGCGGACATCGAGAAACTGAAGACATTGCGCTTCCTCCATTTCCCGTCGCGGATTTGGCTCAAGGAGAAGTTCGACTCAGACCCCGAAAGTTTTCGCACCGTGTTGTCGGGCAACTTTTCCGGCATCAAGGGGCGGCGGACCATCGACCCGTTTGATTTGGTTGAGGCGGGCATACTAGATCCGCAGAAGGTGAGCGCACGAGAGGCGTTCGCCATGTATACGCGATACGTCGAGCGGCAACGCGCGCAGAAAATGATTCGCGACTCAGCCGAACGCGAGGGGTTAGTCAAGAAGATCGCGGATGCTCCTGAAGACTGGGTGCGGATGGATGAGCGGTTTCCTATGTTCGCTGGTCGCAAGATCCACCCGATGTTTGCCGAGTTCCTGACGATGAACCTTGCCGGCGACCAGGGGAACACTGCAATCCGCCGCGTGTTTGCATCGGTCAAGATGTTCCAGTTCTACAATCCAATCATCATGCCGATGTACGACACGTATCAGGCGTTTGCGGTCACTCAAGGGCGCTTCGCCCGACCCAAGTACATCAAGCGTGCGTGGCAGTCGTCAATGGGCAAGGACGATGAATACTGGCTTGCGCACGACAACGGCCTATTTTCGCAGCCATACGCCAATCCTTTTACTGAGTTCAAGGCAGACATGGACCGTCAGATGGCGGCGACGGGGTTGCGCGACAGGATTGTGTTCCAGGCGAAGCGACTACGCATCAACCCGTTGCGCGCATTCAACGACATCTACACGGCGTCATGGAATCTGGCGTGGGTCGGGGATCGCATCTTGCGCCTACAGTCGTATCACGTCCTGCGCGACATGGGGATGTCTCCACGCGAAGCAGCCCAGACTGCGGCGGAAGCGCACGCGGACTATGCGGGTGTGCCGGTGCGAACGCGCAAGGTCGCCAACATGATTCTGTTCACTCCGACATTCCAGATTTCCATGCTCAAGTGGCACACGAAGATGCTCATGTCGGTGGCGCGCGCACCACTAAAGGCATCCGCGAAACTGGCGGGATGGAACGTGGATTCACCGGGCAAGCGCGAGTGGGTCAGGATGGCGTCACTCATCACCGCGGCTGGGGCACTTCACGCAAGTGACTACATTATGCGGATGCTGCTTGGGTGGGACCGCGAGCAGTACGGGCGGAAGTACAAGAAGACGATCACCGATAGTCGCGGCGACGACAAGGAGGTTGTTGTCTCGTTCGCCAATCCGCTGAACGTATCGCTGAAATACTACTATCAGTTTGTCAAGGGTTATCCAGGCACAACCAAGTTGCAACAGATCGGGCGATTCGGCCAATTCAGTCTACATCCAATTCCGCGGCTCGTTCTACAGGCCGCGCAAAACCGCAAGGGGAACGGTGAGCAGATCGTCAACCCCTTCGACCCCGGCGCCAAGCAGTTGTTTGACTTCTCGCGATACGTGGCGGGGCAAATCTTTGGGCTCTACCGTGGCATCATTGCGGAGGGCGAGGACTCCAAGCGCGAGGCCGTCAATGAACTCAAGCGCGCAGAGAAAAACCCCTATTCCGAACTACTGAGCCTCGTGGCGTTTTTCTATATGCGCGACAGTGAGGACATTCGTCTCAAGCGGCGCGCGCAAGTGCTCATGGCGCAGTTCACGTCGTCGTTTCAGGACCGACCACCCAAGACTCAGCGCGATCTCCAGACAAAGTACAACAATCTACTGAAAGCATTGGATTCACTGGAAGACGAGGCCGACTCAGAGGAGATAAAGCGAACCGTGAAGCAGACGCGCGAACGGGCATTGAGCCATCAGGCGATTGCATCCGGCATATTAGAGGAAAGTGGGGAGTTCGGTGTGGAAGAGATCGAACGATTCAGAGAAGAGAAGGCGAAGAGCCGAAGCACCGCACGCCCCGCCGGACGCGCCCGCAGGGGTGGAAGCGGTGGTCGCCCCAAGCGCAAGCGCGCGGCCTCGGCAACGCCCGCCCGCCCGTCTGAACTGTTCGGCCCAGGTGCTCCCGCGCCCGTGGCGTCGAGTGGACTATTTGCAAACGTAGCATGAACACGAGGAGCCAAATGAAACGACTAAGCCTGATTCTGATTGCACTGATTGTCTGCGCCGGCACGTTCGCGCACGCGGCCTTCCCCACGAACACGCACACGAAAAGCCTGAACATGGACAAGTTGAGCAGCAGCGGGTGGCGCGACTTCCGCTTCAACCTGCGCGGGTATCAGACCGAGCGGTTCGTGCTGACCCCCACGAACAACAGCGGGTTCCTCGACACGAGCGACTACAACTGGGCGTTCAAGGGGAGCAAGCGCGTGGGCACGAGCAACGTGGTGTACATCCTGCGCCTGGACTCGCAGATTGACACGCCTGAATCGAACGTGGTGTTCACGCTGCCGTACACGAACATCCCGCCGAACGACACGTACAACGGCGAGTTGTGGTTCTGGTCGCCGGCTGCGACGAACCAGACGCGCACGGCGGGGCGGGGTACGATCACGGTGCTGGACTCGCTGTATGACGACGAGGACGGGACGTTTCCGTATCCGACGGTGACGAATCTGAGCGACTATCTGACGATTGCGGATGCGGCATCGACGTACCTGCCCATCACGGCGACGAACGGGTGGATGGTGTCGGGGGCGATGACGGGCGCGGAGGTTAGTAACAACTTCGTGACCGTGGGGAACACGTCCGGTTGGGATATCGCGACAAGCGTCAAGCCGTCAGACACCAACGGGTGGGTTATCTCCAGCCACGCCGCGTTTATGACGGGCAGCGCGATCACGGGCGCGTTCGTGCGTGCGGCGAGCACGGCGGGGTGGGATGTAGCGGAGAGCGTCAAGCCTGCGTCTACGTCGGGGTGGGTGGTAGCCAGCCACGACGACTTTATGACAGGCGCGGCAATCAGCAACGCCGCCATATGGGTTGAGACGAACGTGCTGTATGTCGGCAAGCACGGCAACGACAGCAACAGCGGGCGCTCTGACGCGCAAGCCAAGCTGACGTTCGCCAACGCCATCATCACCGTGACCAACTCCTATACGCCCGCCGCCCTCAGTCGATGGGTGCTGCGGTGCAACGATTCTGCGGTCTACACGGAGAGCATGAGCCTCCCGAGTTACGTGGGCGTTGAGATTTCGCAGGGGGCGATTGTGGGGAATGTCGTACTTGCGGACGATTCCCGAATCAAGGCGGGATCGGTGATTGCGTCCTCGGGTGTTGCGGTGTGGAAGACGACCGGCAGCGGGAAGGCATACGCCTACATCGCGGAAGTGGAGTGCGCGGGTGCGGCACACGGCATAATCAATACGTCCAGCGGCTCGCTTTTCGCGGACCTCGGCTATGTCGCCATCAGCAACGGGTACGCCATTGGCTCAACCAGCGACGATGAGCTTTACGTGATTGCCCAAGAGATCAAGGTGCGCGGCACGGGCATCGGCGTGGGGCTGCTGGCGGCGGGCGAGATCAACGGCACAATCAACTGCATTGAGGACAATGATGCGGGCACAGGCGTAATCGTTAATAACGCCGCCGCGAAAATCAATATCAATGTGCGGAAGAACACCTGCGCGACGCCGTTCGCTGAGACATCGGGGGAGTTGAACTACGCGGGCAGCTACTTCACGGGCACGCCAACGGGCGGCGGTCATTTCATATCCCCGCACAACGGCGCTCGCCTTGGCACGAATGCGGCGGGGGTAAGCCTTGCGGTAGACGGTGACGTTGACCTAGGCGGGAATACGGTCACGAACGGCACGTGGACCGGGACCGCGATTGCGGACGCGCACGTGGCCGACAACATCACGGCGTCAAGCTACCTGCCGCTCGCGGGCGGGACCATGAGCGGGGACGTTAACATGGGCGGGAACAATGTGTCAAACATCACATTCCTCGCCTCTCCGGGGTTGGCAAGCGCCCTGCTGCTGCGCTCACGCAATGTTGAGATGGGAGCAGGCGAAGCATCACAGGACATCGACCTCAAGTTCAACGGCGATGTGAACGACGGCAACCTCACGTGGCGCGAATCGCTGAACCTGTTCGACATGAGCGACCGCCTAGACATGAGCGGCAACACGGTCAGCAACCTAGACGACCAGGCATACGGCGCCGCGTACAACGGGAACAACTCTGCCGTTTCAAAAAATGCTATCTACGACAAGATCGAGACGCTTGGCGCAGGTGGATCACCCATCGACTCACGTGCCGCGACGAACACGGTGGACATGGGAGGATTCCCCATAACCGACATCGACTACACGACAATCCACACCAACGGCGCGGGCGTCACCCCCGTAGCCAATGAGTGCGTGGACTACATCATCAAGGTGGGCACAGAGTGGCGGCGCTATTGGGTGTTCCACGACGGGACCGATGCGGAAACCAACTACTTCAGGCTAAAGTGATGCGCGCCCTATCCCACATCCTCGCCTGTGTCGCCGCGTGTGCGCTCGCGGGCGCAGCCCTGGCGCAGAGCCCGTATGTGTACGGGAAGGCGGATACGCTCAAGCGGTTCAGCTATGAGCGGCAACCGGAGTTGATCGAGACGAATTGCATCGCCTGGTACACGTTCGAGGTCGATGACGGCGGTGCTATCTTCTATGACTATTCTACGACTGTGAACGATGCACTTCAAACGAACGCCAATGCTCGCCCCACCTGGTCTGCCGGGAAGTATGACTTCGACGGAACGGATGACCGCATAGATGCGCCGCGGAATGTGATTTCCAACGATACGACATACACCGTCATGTGCTGGGCAACGATGGACAGCGTGACCGGCAACTCCACGCCGTTTGACTCCACCACGGCAACGGGGAGCATTTCCATCTTGTGGCGAATCATCGTCTTGGGGTCGTCCTCCAACATTGAGTTTTCCGTGCGGGACAGCGCCGCGAACAAGGCGGCTGTGCTCCTTGATGGCTCATCGCTGTTGTCTGGCTCGCATCATCTCGCAATGTCCCGCAATGGAACCAATCTTGAGGCATATATTGATGGAGCTTCCGTGGGAACCGACGACGCTCCGTTTGGGGCACACGCTCCCAGCCATTACACAACAATCGGGGCAGTGCGAAATGAAACGGGAGCGCCCACCGTCTCTAGCTTTCACGATGGGACGGTCAACGATACCCGCGTCTATGACCGAGCCCTGTCCGATGCGGAAATATCGAACATCTGGGTCCGCACATCGGGGGCACAATGAGGGCAACATCTCTAATCGCCATCTTGATTCTCGTGTCCTCTGTTCATGCCGGGACAATCGCGCCAGTCGTTTACACGCACACCGCGTCGGGGGCGAAGGTGTACGTGGCGTGCTACTGGTGGGAGCAGGCACCCGACCGCATCGCCGCTGACGGAGCGCATCTGCTATTCGTGTGCCCGCGCGCGTACTGGCAGACATTCACGAAGTCGCAGCGGAATGCGATCCGGGAGCAGCTTGATAAGCTGCTGAGTGGGGAGATTGAACTTTCGCGTGGGCGGCTATCAACGTGGAAGAATGCGATTGCGAATGTGGGAGTCACCGCTGAGTTGGTGCTACCAGGACAAGCGCCCGCAGTCGGAAACAAGTTGTTCGTCGTTGTAGTTGGGCGAGGTGAATCCCCCGTGGCGCGGCTCATATCGTTTGGATTGTCGCAACCGGAGGACTCGCCATGAGCTACTACGCCGAGCAAGACAAGTGGTTCACGCGAGCGTTCCTCCTCGTGTTCCTGCTTGGCGTGATCATCAGCGACGGCTGCGAACCCCCAGGCAGTGACACACTAGCGCCGGGGTTCTACGGGGATGCGGAGTTGGTCGCGCTCGCGGAGGTGGAAGCGTCGAGGCTGGGCGTCTGGCCGATGCAGGCGATCACGGTCGCGTGGGGCGGCGAGTCCCTGTACCTGCCCGACCGCATCGAGATAAGCGAGGCAGAGCGCGGCAGGTGGTGGGCGCGCGTTCATATGAAGCATGAGTTGATGCACATAGACGACGAACGGTACGCGGCAGAACTTGCGCGAGAGCACGCGATAAACGAAGGGCTGGACTGATGACAACGGAATGCGAAGCCGAACCCGTGTGCCTAGAGAAGTTCGCGCACATCAACGGGGAACTTGTCGAGATCAAGACGATGGTCCACGACCTAGACGCATACATGCGGAACGGCATGAGCGGGAGCGTGACGCGGTTGCAGATGCATGTGCGTGGGATCTGGGCCGTGGTGGCGGCGGTGGGCGCGTTTGCGATTCCGGTAGGGATCGTGATTCTGAACAAGGTATGGTGAGGACATGACCGACGACACCAAGAGCGACCTCAAGGCCCACTACATCCGCAAGGTGGCGAGCGTGCGCGTGTTCGCTACCGTGTGCGCGGTGCTGCTGTGGATGTACCTCGCCACACAGAAGCAACTCCCCGGTGAGTTCAACGCCAGCATGATCGCGATGGTGCTGACGTGGTACTTCAAGCGCACGGAGGACCAGAAGGAATGAATACCACAAGTACACAAAAATGGATACTATCGGTAGCTACAATGCGCGAAACTGTCAGAATCCGCAAGTTTCGCGCAATGGTAATACCTATTGTGTTGGTGATATGCACAACTTTATTGGTAAGTGGCTGCTCGATGTTCACGCCGACCCTGCGCGGACCCGCGAACACGAACCCGCCCCCGCGCGTGGAGGTGGCCGAGTGAAGACGATCACGGGCGGCGAGATCGTGGAGGCTTTCCAAGGGTGGGGTCCAGACAATCTCATCAGCAGCGACATGGACTACGCAGTGCCAACGTTGGATTGGCTGTTCAATGTGTACGGTCCCTGGTACAAGGGCGAGATGGACCGATACGGCGTGCTCAAGTGGACGCGCAAACACGACTGCGACAACAAGGCCGAGGGCTACAAGTTTTTCGCCGGCGTGTGTTGGGGGCAGGAACCAGCAAACAAAAAGGGGCCAGAGGGTGTGGCGGTGGGCGAGATCCACTACATGAGCAGCCGCGGCGGTCACGCAATCAACGTCGCGTTCGTTGGCGAGCAGCGCAAGCTGGTTTTCGTAGAGCCGCAGGACCAGCACCGCGTGGCGCTGACACCGGAGGAGCGGGACTCAATCTGGTACGTGAGGTTCTGAGTTTAGACAACGGCTGGCAGATAAACCACAAAACGAGGATATACCATGCAAAAAATCCATCACATCGCGCTGATCGCCGCTATTCCAATCATCCTGTCCACGGGGTGCGCGTACCGACAGGCGCTAGTGACGCAACGGGGCGTGATGCTGGACACCCAGCATGCGGTATCGCTGAGAGTCGAGAGGGCGGGCGGCGGCGAGTTCACGGTTGCGGCTGGCGTTGACCCCCTGCTGATTGCTGTGGCCGCGCGCGGTTGGGCGGCGACGAGGGCGGCGAACCCCGAAGCGTGGCGGCGCGCGTTCTGGAAGGACATGGGGTTGGGCGCACTAGGCGTCGTTGCCGGGGCCGTGGTCGCAGACAACTGGGACAGCGGGAGCGGCGTTGAGACTGCGCCGGCGACTTCCACCGAACTGCCGCCCGGCAACAGCGTGGGCACAATCGTGGTGAACAGCGGGGGCGCCCCCGTGAAGATAGAGCAGACCATCTACGCGCCCGTGCCCGTGGTCGAACCGGAAGCCGAGGAATTATGAAAAAGGTCGGCAGATATATTATCAACGTGCTCATCAGCATTGACCAGCTAGGCAACTCGATCCTGCTTGGCGATCCCGACGAAACCATCAGCTCGCGCATCGGGCGCATCAAGGTCAAGTGGGACGGCAGGATTCCGCGCTGGCGGGTATGCACGCGCATGACGGACTGGTTCCTCGACAAGCTGGACCCGAACCACAGCATCGACGCGATAGAGGACGGCCAGGGCGACCGCGGGCTCGTGGACAAGCCGTAGGTGCGTGGATATTCACGCACGGCGGTTTATTTGTGATCGGTAATGCGCGCAAAGCCCCGCCGATTGGATTTCTGTAGCAAGTCGCGCATTCGCGGCACCTTACACCAAGTGAAAAAAACCGAAAATAAATGTTGACTCGCGGGTTACGGGTGTTACTATGTTGGCATGAAAGATAGGAAACCATCCGAGGGCAGCACGCTCGTAAGAATCTCGACCCCACTCTTCAACCGCCTGTCCCTCACCCGCGCATCTGAGGGCAGGACCATCCGCTGGCAGGTAGACCAGGCCGTGGCGCGCTGGCTCAAGTGGAGGGAGAAGCGGGCATGACCCCCCTGCAACTAGCCGCCGCCGAGTGCGCGAACCATACGCCACGCGGGTGCATCAAGAACAAGATGACCACGTGCGTCGTCGGCACCACTCAGTGCCCCTACTTGGTCGAGACGGTATTCCCGATGGAGGCGTGGATCGACCGCCGCCGCAAGGGGCAATTCAAGGAAGCGCGGATGCAGCACGCCAAACTGGAGCCCGCGAGCGCATGAGCACCCCCAGACACCCCTTTAAACGCCGCAGGATGACCCTAGAAGACGTCGGAGCACCCAACGCGGTACATTGTATAGGTCTGGAGTAGCGATCAATCCTAGAGCGAAATAGAGGTCATTATGAGAAAGACATGCAAGCGATGCGGACACATCTTCAACGCCGAGCAGGACCGCGACTTCTATTGCGGGGATTGTGCGGCGATTGTTGCGGCGAATAAAGCCGACTGGCACGAGAACTACGGCGGGTGGGGTCCGATGGTTGGCAACGGGCGCAGGCGGTCGGCGCATCTGGGGGTGTCGAGATGAATGATGGAAAGGGGAAAAGTATGAAGGGTTGGTGGTTTGGACCAGATAGGTTGACGAACGGAGACGGGCGCGTGGTTAGGAGTGGGCGCGTGCTAAAAGTCAAGGGCGCGTTGCGGATGTGCCGGAATGGGTTGCACTTTAGCCAGCACGCGCTCGACGCACTGGCGTATGCGTCATGCTCTACGTTGTGGCGAGTAGAGGCCGTGGGCGAAGTTCTGCACGACGGCGACAAGTGCTGCACGAATGCGAGACTGCACATCGCCAAGATTAACGCGGAACCCATTCTGCGGAAGTTCGCGAGGATGTGTGCGCTCGATGTCATTGGCTTGTGGGATGCACCGGATGTTGTTGTTCGGTATCTCAGGACTGGCGACGAGTCTATAAGGGCCGCTGCTAGGGTCGCTGCTAGGGACGCTGCTAGGGCCGCTGCTAGGGACGCTGCTAGGGACGCTGCTAGGGACGCTGCTTGGGCCGCTGCTTGGGACGCTGCTTGGGCCGCCGTTTGGGCCGCCGCTACCACTAAACAACGCAAACGCTTCGACAAAATGTGTCGTGCTGCAATCGCGCGCACGCATCCGAGCGTGGGTGAGGGGAAGGAGTTACTACGCAAATGACCGCCACCCGCCAAAGCATGATGACGCGCACGCAACTCATCGAGCAGTGCGATGCGAGCACGAACCTGATAAACGCGCTGTACCGCAAGATCGGTTTGCAATCGCAGCGCATCTGCCAACTTGAGGTGGACGTAACGCACCTGGAGACGGCCCTGCGTGTGGCCGAGATGCACCTGAACCCGCCGCTGACGATCACGCCCACGCGCACGCTGGTGGAGGAGACAGGCGCATATGATAAAATACTTGCCCCAGCGCGAACTCGATTGTGATCCCATCGCGGGAATGCAGGGGCGCATCACGGACGCGCAGAGGGGGCGGACAGTATGAAGTGTGAAGGACAAAGACGAATGGGCGGCGCGTTCACGCTGGGGCCGGTGACGTGGAGAAGCACGGCTGGAACACGGTAGATGGGGAGAAATTATGACCACAAAAATATACGGGGCGTGGGACGACTTGGTTGAGTTTGAAGGCGATGTGTCTGGGGAGTTCGGGGCTTGCGGCACCGATGACCGCACCCACGGAGTTCTAGTAGTGTGCAGTGACGGCACGCTGCTGGATGTCAAGTACGGCAAGGACCAACGCGCCATATGGGGCGTCAGGGTGATGCGTGGGGGAGACTACTTTGACCACCTTGACCCGTGTGACGATGAGGACGCAACGCCATACTCTGACGTGGCCCACTTCCGCGATGGACTCAAGTGGGCATACGCGGCATCAGACTGGGAGAACGTAAGATGACAACACTAGCCGACCAGCACCAGCACGCGCGGGATGCCAACAGCGGGGGCGGGTTGCCGATTCCGTGCGCGATCTCGTACCCCGACGTGGAGCGGACGCAGCGCAACACCATCAGCCACCTCCGCACCGCGCTCACCTCCGCAACCGAGGACTGCCGCGAGCAGCAGCACAAGTGCCTCTTCTGGCGGCGCATGTTCCTGGCGGCGGTCGGACTCAACGCATTCACGTGGTATCTCGTGGCGCTGCGGGCGTGGGGGTGACATGAAAGTTCTCGTAGCATGTGAGTTCAGCGGAATCGTGCGGGATGCCTTTCGCGCGCGCGGGCACGATGCCTGGAGTTGCGACATCCTCCCGTGTGAGGCGTCGGAGGAGTGGCACTATCGGGCTGACGTTAAGCACGTGCTTCCGATTGGGTGGGACTTGATGATCGCGCACCCGCCGTGTACATACCTAACCAACGCGGGCGTATGTTGGCTTCATCGCGACCCACAGCGTTGGGGCGACATGGCGGAGGGGGCTGCGTTTTTCAAAGAACTGATGGATGCCGATATTCCGCAAATCGCCGTGGAAAACCCGATCATGCACAAGTACGCAGTTGAGATCATCGGGCGCCGCCAAGACCAAGTTGTGCAGCCGTGGATGTTCGGGCATCTGGAGAAAAAGGCTACATGCTTGTGGCTGAAGAACCTGCCACAACTTGTGCCGACCAGCGACCTGAAGGCGGACACGGACGCGCTGCCAAAGAACCAGCAGCAACGCCTTCACTACTTGCCACCAGGACCCAACCGCGCACGCGAACGAAGCCGAACATACACAGGCATCGCCCGCGCAATGGCAGAGCAGTGGGGATAACATGACAAGCAACCGCCCAACAAGACTGCACATCTCATACGGCATCGGAACTAAGTCGTTCGCCGGTCGCGTTTACGCCACCGCGCACAACGCCACTGGCATCTATATCGAAACGGGGTTTTACAGAACACGCGAAGACGCCATCGCGGAACTGCGCGCGGTCGTTGCCGAGGACATTGACCTGGTCGAACCAGACGAACACGAACACGCACAATCAGCCGCGCACGCAATCGCGGACACGCAACCAGACACGCAAACAGGAGGGCACGATGGCTGAGAGGAAAAGGATGAATTTGCGACTTAATGAGATTTCGGCTTGACACGTAAACAGACATGAGTGAAGATGGGCGCGACGTAGGATGCTTGACATTATATCCAGAGCAGAGAGCGGGCCGTCAGGGCTGGGTGTTCATTATGAGCGTCCTACGTCAAACCTGGCGGGCCGCTCTCTTTTTTGTGGGTAAAACATAACAAGGAGTGAGAGAATGACCACTAAGGCAGTCACACTATACCAGAACATCAGCGACCCCATCGAAGCCATCGACAAGATGGGCGAGTGGATCGCGAAATCCGGCATGTTCGGATGCGACAAGGTCGAGCAGGGGCGCGTGATCGCGCTCGCGTGCTTGAGCGAACAGAAGTCCCCGCTCGAAATCATCGGCACGTACCACATCATCGGCGGGCGGCTGCACAAGCGCGCGGACGCGATGCTGGCGGATTACCGGGCAGCGGGCGGCAAGGTGATATGGCTCAACGTGGGGGACGACGGCGAGAAGGCGGAAGCGAAGTTTGAGTGCGACGGGAACGCGCTCACGCTCCAGTACACCATCGAGGATGCGAAGCGCGCCGGCCTCGTCAAGCCGAAATCGAACTGGCAGAAAGATCCCGGCTCGATGCTTCGCGCCCGCCTCGTCACAAAGGCGTGCAGGATGCTGATGCCGCACGTCGCCATCGGCGGGGACACGAACGGGTCCGAGGATACAGCCGAGCCCGCGACCGCACAGGCTACGGGGGAGTTGTTGCAGAAGAAGGTGGACGAGTTGCACCCCAAGGATCAGGCGGTCGTCGTTGAGGCGCAGAAGGTTTTCGAGGGCGAGGTCATCGACGTTGAGGACGCAGACGGCAACAGCGCCATGACGGATGCGGTGGGCGAACTCATCGGAAAGATACACGACGAGGCCCAAGACTTCCTGCGGGCGAAGGGGTGGATCAACGACGACCAGGGTTACATCGACCTCTCGCTCAAGCACAAGACAGAGATCGTGGACCGTGGCGCCAAGTTCGTCAAGGCGGTCAAGGCGTGGGCGAAGAAGCAGGAAAAGGCGTCCAATGAGTGAGCACCACTCCCAATTTGCACCATCATCATTCCCCGCCCTCCGCGAGTGCCCGTGCTTTCGCGGGGGCGTGGAGTCGGACGCAGCCTCGCGTGGGACATTCCTGCACGAAGCGTTCGCACTCATGCTCAAGGGCGAGGACGCGCCCGATGGCGTGGAGCCGGACGAACTCGCGGGGTTGGAGTGGGCGAGGGACTACGTTGACGTGCATCGCGACTCCGACGCACCGCTTGAAGTCGAGCAGCGCGTGGAGTTCCTGGGCGAGGATTTCGAGGTGATCTATTTCGGAACCGCGGACGCCATCGGGGGCGCGCACTTCTTCGACCTCAAGACCGGACGCAAGCGCGACACCTACCGCTACCAGATGCTTGGCTATGCCGCCGCGATCATGCAGCGCGACAGCCTCGACAATGTCACCGTCCACGAATTATACAGTGCAATCCAGTACGCAACCTCGTACAATGTGCAGGACGTGGATGCGCTCTCGACCATCAACGACATCATCGCTACCGTCCACGATCCCGACAAGCAGCCGCAACCGTGCGACTTCTGCAACTGGTGCGCGGACGCGGCTACGTGCCCCGCCCTGAACGAACGGGCGCTGGCAGTAATGGACGGGCGCGACGATTGGGCGCTTGAGAACTACGCGACGAGCGAGATCCTGGCCCCGTCCGAGATGGCGAAGGCACTCGCACTCGCGAAGCAGCTTGAGCAGTGGTGCAAGAGCGTGACGTACCACGCAAAGGAACTCGCGAAGAATGGTGTGGAGATACCTGGATGGGAGGAGCGCGAGCGCACGGTGCGCGAAATCAAGGACTTACCCGAAGCATGGAAACTGAGCGGCATCCCACAGGAAGAGTTCCTGAAATGCTGCAAGGTCAAACTGGGGGATCTCGAAAAGGCGTATGCGAAGGCGCACGACATCAAGCCCACGCCGGCGAAGAAGCGCATGGCCGAGGCACTCGATGCAGTGACGAAAACAACAACACAGCGGACTCTTTCTGCTGTAAAAAAGGAGGCAGTAGATGCCTAAATATGTGTCAACAGGAGAAAGCGCGCGCCCCCCTGCGGTGTTGCTACCCGTGGGGCAATACGCGTTTGAGGTCGCGGAAAAAGACACAGAGGAGGGAATCAGTCAGGCGGGCAACGACAAGATCACCGTGCATCTCGTGGTGGATGGCGGCGAACTGGGCGTTGCCCATGTATGGGAGTCGCTGACGTTCTCAGAGAACTCGTTCTGGAAGATTGACGCGTTCATGGCGTCAACCGGACACGCGCTCAAGAAGGGCGAGGAGATCGAGTTAACCGCCGAGGACTGCATCGGTCGCAAGGGGTGGGTATCCCTGAAGATCGAGGAGTACGACAAGAAGGAGCGAAACCGGGTGGACATGTTCATCAACCCGCCTGCCGACGCCCCCAGTACGGACGACGAGCCCGCGGATGCGGACGACAGTGACGACCTGAAATTCTAACCGACCTCACGTGGGGCGCGCATACGGAAACACGCGCACTATCTTATGCCCAAGTACGTGTCAACTGGCTTTACGCCACAGTCACGACTCCCCGCGTCCACGCTCAAGTACATAGACGAGGGCGCGCGGGAGGGCGACCGCAACAACGCGCTGTTCCAGGCGGCGTGCCAGTTCCGCGATGCGGGATACACGGCACAGGTCGCGACCGGACGCCTACTCAAGCGCGCACGTGCGGACGGGTTGGAGGAGTTAGAGGCAACTAACGCCATAGCGTCTGCCTACCGCGAGGAGAACATCCCCGCTGGACGCAAGCCATTCAACGAGCAGTCTACTGAAGAGCAACCCGTCGTCCCGTCTCCGCTCACGAAGGGGTGCGAACGCCTGATTGAGCATTGCTTCCGCGAGGGCGAATACATCGCCATCTCTCCCGCCCAGATCCTTGACGACGGGTCGGGGCGCACCGTCCCCCACGGTGGAACCACGCTCACCCGTGAACGCTGGCTCGCGAAGATCAAGGAGCGCGGCGGCATAGACAAGTGCTACACCGGAGCCGGTGGCGTGTTCGTGCGCGTGAACCCGATGAAGCGCGGCGGCAAGACGAACAAGGATGTCACAGCATTCCGCCACTGCCTGGTCGAGTTCGACCGCGACCACGTTGACCGCCCGATCCCCCGTGAGAAACAATTTCAGACGATAACGGATTCTGGCCTGCCCGTATCCGCACTAATCGACAGCGGTGGCAAGTCGCTCCATGCGTGGGTGCGCGTTGACGCCCCTGACGCAGAGGAATACACCAAGCGTGTCGCCATCATCTACAAGCATTTCGAGGGACGCTATATAGACGAGCAGAACCGTAACCCCTCGCGTTACAGCCGATGCCCCGACGCACGCCGCAACGGTGGCTACCAGCGCCTGCTCGCAATCGACATCGGCGCCCGCTCTTGGGACGAGTGGGTAATCACGCATACACGCGCAGCCCTCCCCGCAATCGTGAGCGTGCGCGACTTCATGGCTGCGCGACCGCCTGCACCACCACAAGTGATCGAGGGTATACTGCACCAGGGCAGCAAGATGACGCTTGGAGGGTTCAGCAAGGCGCGCAAGACGTGGAGCCTCATGGATATGGCCCTATCTGTGTCCAATGGCGTGCCGTGGTGGGGGCATGATACGGCGCAGGGGCGCGTGCTCGTCATCAATCTGGAACTCCAGCCGTTCGCCATGGGCGACCGCGTGGGCCTTATCGCGCATGATAAGAAGATCAAGAAACCCGACGACCTCGACCTGTGGAACCTGCGCGGCTACGCAACCGACTTCAGCGATCTCGTCCCACGCATACTCCAGCGCATCGAGGGCGAGGCATACACCCTCATCATCGTGGACCCGATCTACAAAGTCCTGGGCAACCGCGACGAAAACGCCGCCGGCGACATCGCATCCCTTCTCAACGAGGTCGAGCAACTCGCCGTCCACGCGGACGCAGCCGTGGCCTTTGGCGCACACTTCAGCAAGGGCGAGCAGGCGGGCAAGCGCGCGATGGACCGCATAGGGGGCTCTGGCGTATTCGGGCGCGACCCAGACACTATCCTCACGATGACCGAGCACGAGGCCCACAACGCCTATATCGTGGAACTCGCCCTCCGCGCCCTCCCCGAACAGGCGCCCTTTGTCATCCAGTGGCAAGGCTGCACGTTCAAACCCGTGGAACTGGACGCCAGTGCGTTCGCGGGCAAGAAGGGACGCGCGCCCGGAGCCTCTTACGTCATGGGCGACAAGACGTACCGACGCATATTTGGACACATGAAGCCGCTCACGCATACGACCGAGCCAGGGGAGTCGGATCTGCTCGCGTACATCGAAACGAAGCTGGCCGAGTGCGGCATGGAGGACAAGGAACCGGAGTCAGTGTTCCACCAGTGCCGCGCCAAGAAGATCGTCCTATTCGACCGCGTGGAGAGGTTCTGGTACGGGGCCGACAGCGCGCACGCGAAGAAGATGGAAGAGAACCGCGTGGCCGCACGTGAGGCACGCAAAAAAAGTCGTAAGTCCAATACGTCACGCTAGTTATGACCAAGTGTACCAGTGGTACACTTCAATGGTATGAAAAGCCACGCCAAACCGCAAAAAGTAAGTGTACCGGGGGGTGCCCAGCACTGGTACACTTGGGGATGCTATAGCGCCCCACCCCCTAAAGGGGGTATTGGGGGTACTAAAGACACCCCAAATACATATCCTGAAGGATACGCTGCGCCGCACCCCGCCGCTCCTCACCCCCTTGGGGGGGGTTCGGGCGGGGTACGCTTGCTTGAGTCAAAATGAAAGTTGAGCCAGTCATAATCGTGGACACGCGCGAGCAGCGCCCCCTGCCCGTCCGCGCGTATGCGTGCGAGCGCGCCGGCCTGAAGACGGGTGACTATTCGGTGAAGGGGTACGAGGGCGAGTTTGCCGTTGAGCGGAAGTCGATCCCTGACCTGGTGGGCTGCTGCGGGAAGGGGCGCGAGCGGTTCAAGAAGCAGATCGAGCGGTTGCGTGGGTACGAGTTCCGGCGGCTGCTCGTGATCGGGCGCAAGGACGACATCAGGGAGCGGCGGTATCGCTCGCTCGTGCATCCGCGGGCGGTCGCGCATACGCTGCTGAGTATCGATGTGAACGTGCCGGTGGTGTGGTGCGATACGCCGAAGGAAGGCGCGGAGCAGGTAGAGCGGTGGGCGTGGTGGTTCGTGCGGGATCGGGAGCGCGAGCGGGTGCGCCTGGAAGTGGATGAGAAGCAAACAAGCGTCCCCGCCCCCGCGAGTGAGGGTGGGCGCGCGGAGGAGGGTGTATGAATGGATGTGATTTGATTGCACAGGAGCGCGGGCGGCAACTTCTCCAAGAGGGGTGGACTTTCGCGCATGACGACAGCCATAGAGATGGCGAGATGGCAATGGCGGCAGCGTGTTATGCGGTAGGCGAAGAACGGACACACGTCTCGCGTCAGTTGAACTCATCACGCGGCGTGGATGGAAACTGCTACCAATACGACTACTCACGCGCTGGCCCTGGGGAGATCCCGTGGCCATGGGAAGAAGAGTGGTACAAACCAGAAGGCGGGCGCATTCGCGAACTGACGAAGGCGGGCGCGCTGATTGCCGCAGAAATAGACAGACTACAACGCGCGGGTGGGCGCGAGGAGGAGGTGAAAAAATGAAGGATAGTCATTTGATGGGGCCAGATGAAGACGACGACACAGATACGGATAGCGAGGATACTGATACGGGTGGAGAAGACACCACCGACAGCGACGCCGGATCAGGGTGGGGCGATTACTCCGGCACGGGGGAATCATCCGAATCTGCAATCACGGACTCGTGGGGCAAGGATACAACGCACTGATGACAAAACCGAGACATGACGGGGCGCGGCGCAAGCCCGGTGCGGGGGTTGATGGCGATGTGGACGCGCACGGCGCAACCCCGGTGCGATTACGGGTGCGCCCCCGATTGTCCGCATGTGCGGGGGCAACCGTGCGACTGAACTGCAAGGGACAACCGCGCACGCCGGACGAGTGGATGTGCCCGCGCTGCTGGGCGTGGAATGATGCAAGTGATGAGCGGCAATGCCATCAATGCGAGTACGAGTTCAGCGAATGCGACACGGTAGCCTGCGACGAACCCGCCACGCACGCCTGGGAGCAGCGGAACGGGCACGAGCGGGTGACGTGCGGCGATCACGTGCCGGAGCGGACGCGGGCGCGGGCGATTGAGGAGGAATGTGAATGAATGTGCTGAGACGATTACGCGTGCCCACGGGTGACATCATGGTTGTCGAGGGTGCCAAGGGTAAGTTGGAAATGTTGTCGTTGGGCGACTACGGCAAGGATGTGAACCTGAACCAGGGCAAACCAGTGCCCGATGGCCTGCCGCTGTTGCCACTAACGGAAAAGTGGGTTGTGACGGTTTCGACGCAGTACGGGTGCAGCATGGGGTGCGAGTTCTGCGATGTGCCGAAGGTAGGACCGGGGCGCAACGCCACGTTCGGGGATCTGACGGGGCAGATACTAACCGCTCTGACACTGCCCGACGTGCCGGACCACACGGACAGACTGAACATCCACTTTGCACGGATGGGGGAACCGACATGGAATCCCGCCGTGCTAGATTGCGGCAAGTGGATTGCGGAACACCTTGGCGATTCCTACACGCCGCATCCAGTGGTGTCCACGATGATGCCGCGCCACAATAAGTGGCTCAAGACATTCGTGCATACATGGATGCGTCTGAAGAATCGCGTCTATCGGGGAAACGCGGGGTTGCAGTTGTCTATCAACTCAACCGACGAGATAGAGCGCAACCGCATGTTCCACGGCAACGCCTGCACGCTGCCTGAGATTGCCGAAATCATGCGTGGAATCGTTCCTGTGGGGCGAAAAATCACACTCAACTTTGCGGTCGCTGATTACGCCGTCAACACGTCAGAACTATCGCGCCTATTCCCGCCTGAGTGGTACGTCTGCAAACTCACGCCGATGCACCGGACCACAACGGCACTGGACCACGGGATTGAAACCAGTGGCGACTACACCGCACCGGAACCATATCGGGAACTTGAGGACAAATTGAAGCATGCCGGATATGACGTGCTAGTGTTCATTGCAAGCCGCGACGAGGACGCGGGTCGCATCACGTGCGGCAATGCGATACTGTCCGGCACACTGCCCGAATGCGCGTATATGGAGGATCACGCGGGCAGGGGGGCGCGGGAGTTGGAGGAGTAAGCATGTTTCTGCAACCTATGAGTTACGGCGAGGCTGAAGAACTGGCGCCCAAGTGCGACTACGCATTTGAGCATTGCGACAACGGCGGCGAGAA
>JAAEQP010000029.1 GCA_024231375.1 bacterium
CAGGCATTGACGTGGTGGTGCGCGGAAAGGGTCCAGCCCTCGGCGACGCCGTCTTTCCGGGCGGCGCCGGCGTGGATCGTCTTCATGCTGCGCTTCCAGAGGGTGATAAGCTGCCTGGAGCCGGTCG
Organism: bacterium; assembly: GCA_024231375.1. The sequence continues at coordinate 128 of JAAEQP010000029.1, forward strand.
ACAGCATGCTCGCCCCCCCGGCCTGGCCGAACGCCGGATCGAAATTTCCCGCCACCGCGTAAAGCGTTTCGTAGACAAAACCGACCCGTATGCGTACGCCGACCCGGCCATCGAGCCTCCTGCCCAGGTAATCCAGACCATCCCAGACGAAGTCGACATGCTGGTTGGGAAGCGGGTCCAAAACTCGTTCCAATACTCGACCGCCCACCTTCGCCTCTCCTACAATCCATTTGGCGCTTGAAGGAAAATCGTCTCCGCTGGCCGGTACGGAGATGGTGTACTTCCGCCCTTCGACCCCGTCGCCGGCGTAGTGCAAGGTCATATCCACGCCGGGGATGGGAATATCCTCATGGAAGACGCGGCTTCTGTTCTTTACATAAGAATTTGTGCAGTTACAATCCCCCGGAGGTGATCCATTTCCCCCCGCGCCCTGTCCACCCGCATCCGGCTCCCCCGACGGATTCGGCCCCCTGGCGCCAGGGGGCAGCGCGGGAGGCCAATTACAGTCCCTGGGGCTGAAATGGGTCACGGAAAATCGCCAGAAAGTATCTCCTGATGCATATCTCCCTCCGTCCTCAAGTCCCTCCACCTCGTCGATAAAAAGCCCATCATTGTCCAGGTCGTCAGCGACGCCGTCGCCCGAGGCGTCGAGGGCGTCCACGGCTCCATCCGCGTCGACGTCCAGAAGCTGCACCACTACGCCGTTTTTCGATGGCGTCCAGACGCCCCGGTCACGGTCGTAATAGCCCACGGGCACAATCTCGCCCACATCGAAGTCCAAAAAATTGTCCACCCAGACCACCACGGGCTTGTCGAATCGAACTCTCTCGACCCCATCCACGCGAAGCTCCACGCAATAGGTGTACGCGGAGGCTGGAGGAAGGGCGGCCGGCATGGATGCGAGAGTGGCGAATTCGGTGGCGCGCACCGTGAATACGCCAAGCTCCCCGATCGTCTCGCCGCGGGCGTCCACGGCATACGCGCGATTATCCCCTTTGAACACCATTGCGGCGGACCGGCTGCCGAATTCATCGGTCACTTCCGTGCTCCGATGGGTCGTCGCAACGCCGGGATCGCCGTCAAGGGAGACGATAGTTGCCGCGGGATCTTCCGCGATCAGGGTGACGGTCTCCGCGATGGCGACGTCG
>JAAEQP010000030.1 GCA_024231375.1 bacterium
AGCAGCCGCGAGCACAGCCGACCGTGGGAGTGGGTGGTGTTCGGGGTGGATACCAAGCTGGAAACACTGCACGCATATGAGACGGTGAACGGAATCGTCTTTAGCCTCGGCGAGGTATCCCTGCTGCTGGGGGGGAACACCAGCCACGTTCTGCGGGATGACAGCGCAAGGGTCACAAAAGCCACCATACACACCAATGGAGGGAAGAGGAGGTGCTGGGTGGCCACCCCCAGCGGTGTTGAGGGCATCCTGACACGGTCATGCGCGCCCAACGCCGAGGGAGCGCTCCTGTTCTGGCAGACGGTGGTCAGGCCGTGTCTGCCGCAAGGGGAGGATGCGGCAGACCCTTCGCCGGAGGACGAACAAAAAGCAACCGTCCTGTGCGAGTGGGCGGTGGCGGGAGTGGACGGCAGTACGTTGGAGTGCCTGCACCAGTACGAAAACGCTGACGGCACCTTGCTGTTCTCCCTCGCCGAGGTCGCCAGGCTGCTGGGGAGGAGACGCGGGATCGTCCACTACATGAACCAAATTCTGATGGACAGCAACTTTGAGGTCTCGCGAACTGTCATACACACGGCGGGAGGAAAACAGGAGTGCTGCATGACCAGCCGAGAAGGAGTTGAGCACATCCTGACCCGGTCGCGCAACGCCTCGGCGGCGCACCGTTGGTGGCAAACAGTGGTCCCCCCCTGTCTCCTTGACCCTTTGGGTCAGCAGCCAACGCCGGGGGGCGTTGACCCTTCGGGTCAGGGTTTGTTGCTGCCGGAGACGGACGAAGCCCCCCCCTTTGTTGAGAGGAGGAAGCGGCTCAGGGAAGAAGAAGTCGAGATCGCGGAGCGATGGGTGGCCCTCGACGAGCGGCGGGCGGCTCTGGAGAATCAGAGGGCAACCCAGGCGATCAACGTCGTCCAGGAGGCCCTCGAGCTCTTCCGGTCTCTCGACGGAGAGGAAAAAGTCTTCTTCAAGGACTACTTGCTAGGGAGCTTGTCCAGCAGCTGCTTTTTGCCGCCCGAAGATGCTTCTGAACCGTGCCCGACCGGCCTTGCTTCGGGTCAACCCTTCGGGTTGGCAACAGGCGGTCCCCGGTCCCTGTCCCCCTCCGAGGGTGGCCAACCCGAGAGGGCCCCGTTCGCGATCGCCGTGCAAACCCAGTGAACAGCTCGATGTGTGACGAGCCCCAGCTCTCCTTGTCCCTGGTTGGTGACCATCGGGTTTGTATAGAAAAAGGATGACAACGGGCACTGGCGACTACTGCGACTTCAACGGGCAGGAGACCCCCGTGATCTTCTGCCCGAATAGCATCAAGTACCAGACGCGGTGCATGAGGAAACACATTCGAGACACGTGGACGGACGCGTCCGTACCGTACGGGGTGCGGGTGGACAATACCCTGCTGGACGAGCATGACCTCGTGCTGTCCTTCCACCCCACCATCCCCCAGGGCGCCTACTACGACGCCCTGGCGGTAAGTCTTACCATCCCGTACGGCGGTAGTCGTGTCGTGCCGTTCTGCATGCCGGGATACACGTCGTCCTACAACTTCTCGAACGGCGGGCCCGACGACGACGACGAGGGTCAGTTCGCGTGCGGCACTACCACGCAGGTCACCCACTACCCCGTCTTCCCGGGCAGCCAGGCGGCCATGCGACGGGCGGAGTTTCGGGGCACCCCCTTTAACGCGGTGACGCTGACCGGTGTCCCGGCAGGCAAGAACACTATCGAGATCGACGGTGGCGACGACGTAGCCTCCGTGACCCGTGTCGAAGAGGGGGCCAACGTCACCTTCCACATGGACTCCTTCAACACACCGGTGGTCGGAGATGCCTTGACCCTGAGCAACGACACGGGGAGTCTGACACAGACGATCGTACAGGAGACTCCCGGCTTTTTCGAGTCCTACACCGTCTCGCGCGGCGGTGTCGTTACCACCGGGGGCATCCTGACAACGGGCGCCGGCGACTACTGCGATTTCAACGGGCGGTACACGCCCGCGGTCTTCTGCCCACGCAGCATCGCGCACCAGACGCGGTGCTACCGACGGCACGCTGCGGACTCGCGGGCCGGGTACGGGGTGCGAGTGGACAACAAGCTGCTGGACGGACACAGCGTCGTGGTGTCCTTCCGGCAGTGCCTCCCCTGCCTCGACGCCGTCTGGGGAGACTGTGACGACAGCTTCAAGGTCAGTCGCACCATTCCGTACGGCAGCAGCCGCGTTGTGCCGTTGTGCCTCATGGTCCCCGAGTTGTCGTCCCTCTACCACTTTTTGGGGAACACGGGGCCCGCGGGCAAGGTCTCCTGCGCCACCACCACATCCGTCGCCGACTATCCGGTCTTTCCGGGTCGGGAGTTCCAGTCTTGCGTGGAGTTCGAGGGCTCTGACGGTGTGACGATGACCACCTCTCCCACGGGCAAGAACACGTTTGAGGTGGACGGTGAGGACGTGGGTTCGGTGGTCCACGTGGAAGGCTCGAAAAACGTTTGCTTGCACATGGCCTCCTGCAAGGACGCCGTCCCGGTCGTGGGGGAGGCGCTGACCCTGAGGAACGCTGCGGGTGGAACCCTGGTGCAGACGATTGTGCAGGCGGTCCCGCGTTTTTTCGAGTACTACACCGCCGTGCGCGGCGGGGACACCAGCAGCGGGGACATCCTGACAACCGGGACGGGTGACGACTACTGCGAGTACAACGGAGAGTCGATCCCGAACGTGTTCTGCCCGCACAGCATCGCGCACCAGACGCCGTGCCCCCACAAGCACGTCGTCGATCCCCGCGGACGGTACGGGGTGCGCATCCTCAACACCCTGGCGGACAACGTGAAGGTTACCTTCAGCCAGTGCATGGGGCCCGGCGCCGACGCGGACT
>JAAEQP010000031.1 GCA_024231375.1 bacterium
GCCTTCAAGATGTACGCCAATGAAAGCAAGGGCGAGAAATTCCCCAGCCTGAAGACCCGCGGCAGCAGCGGCGCCTACCCCGCCGTCTGCGACATCGACAACACCCGCGATTTCATGTTCGACGGCCCGGGGGTCTACCCGGAGTACCTGACCGACGTGAACGTCATGATTTGCCCGTCGGATGCCGACGGCTTCCAGCGCTTGGAATCGGGCGAATGGAACGGCGGCGCGGGCGGCGCGGTTGACCCCTGCGCCTTCGGCAACATCTCGTACGCCTACTTCGGCTGGGCCCTCGTGCCCGCCCACTACCTGCTCGCCTCGGGCAGCGGCGACAACGCGCCCAATGCCCAGATCGGCGTGGACATCGATACGGCCTGGGTGAACGTCGCGTCCGACACCATCCTGGTTCAAGGTCCCTCGGCCTACGACGGCGACATGAGTTTCGACGCCACCGACGACGGTCCCACGACCATGTACCGGTTGCGGGAAGGCATCGAGCGGTTCTTCGTATCCGACATCAACAACCCCGCCGCCACCACCAAGGCCCAAAGCGAGTTGGCGGTCATGTACGACACCGTGCAGAGCCCCACCAACGCCCGTGGCGACTCCAGTTTCAATCACATCCCCGGCGGTGGCAACGTGCTCTACATGGACGGTCACGTGAAGTTCCTGCGCTACCCGAGCGAATACCCCGTGAGCCGGTCCTGGGCCGTGCTGATGGACACCTTCGCCGCCACGTTTTCGTAGGCGGGCGTA
>JAAEQP010000032.1 GCA_024231375.1 bacterium
GGAGCCGACTCGGACGGCCCGAAGACTGCCGGGAAGCAATTGCCGTCACTTACGAGATTGAGCGGAGCGGTCGAAAGATCATCCCGGTTCATGGGCATCGTCAGAGCGAAGACCCCTTAGTCAACACGCTACTCGAAGCCGTCGAATTCTCCCAAGCGGGACAAGAGAGTATTCGGAAGTCACGCGACGTATTGAGGGGACAACGGGAGAGCGCCAAGCGGGGGAGTCTTCCGAACGGGAAAGCGCCTTACGGTTGCGACGCGATCTATTACCTTGGGGATACACCCGTGCGCCGCGTCCGATATCTCACGGGCGGAAGCAAGCAAGTCCTGTCTATCGACGGGCAAACCGTTATCCAGGTCGTACCGAAGGGGCAGCGCGTCGGGAAGTCTGCCGTAGAGCGGACGGTGCTCGCACCAGGGGAACCCAGGCAAGTTGCGACTGTGCGTCGGATCTTCAATGAGTTCAACGCGGGCGGAACGGCCCGGACAATCGCCCACGGGCTGAATAGTGACGACATCTCGTCACCACGCGGCAAGACGTGGGGCCGGAACATGGTCGCACGGATTCTCGGGAATCCCGCTTACTGCGGAATGCACGCATGGAACCGGCACTCGTGGGCAAAGTTTCACGTCGTGGGCGAAGATGGA
>JAAEQP010000033.1 GCA_024231375.1 bacterium
ATGCTTGCAGTCACAGAATACACACGGAGTTCGACACGGGGAGCTTTGCGTTGAGTACGACGGCAAACGACTGGTTCAACGGAAAACGCGTGCTGGTGCTGGGCGGACTGGGATTCATCGGCAGCAATCTCGCCATCCGGTGCCGGGAACTTGGCGCGACGGTCACTGTCCTCGATTCGCTCATGGACCATGGCGGGGGTAACGCCGCCAACCTCGACGACCACCGCGACGGCATCAAGGTCATCATCAACGACCTTCGCGACCACGAGCTGGTGCAACCCGTGATCGCGGGGCAGGACGTCGTGTTCCACTGCGCCGGGCACACGTCGCACACCTATTCGAACCGCAATCCTTACCTCGATATCGACATCAACTGCAAGGGCACAATCAACGTGTTGGAATCGGTGCGCCGCGAGAACGCGGAAGCGCGCGTTGTCTACGTGGGGACAAGCACCCAATGCGGCGCCATGGTACACCGCCCCATGGACGAACTGCATCCGGAGTTTCCCCGTGACATCTACAGCGCGAACAAAAGCGTCGCCGAGAAATATCACCTCATCTATCATCAAGTCTACGGCCTGAAGACCACTGTGGTGCGCCTGGCAAATGTGTTTGGACCCCGTGCGAACATCAAGAGCAGCCATGCCGGCGTACTCAACTTCTTCATCGGCCTCGCGCTTCAAGACAAAGACCTTACGATCTTCGGTGGAGGGGCACAGAAGCGCAACGTGCTCTACGTGAATGACGGAGTGGACGCGCTTCTTGCAGCCGCCCAGAGTGAGCAAGGCTACGGAGAGGTCTTCTTTGCGTCCAGCGACGAGGAGCACGCCATCAGCGATTTCGCTGACATGGTTGTGGGCGCCGTCGGCGCGGGCCGCGTGGCGCACGTGGAATGGCCCAAGGAATGGACGAACCTCGACGTCGGCGACGTGGCCATCTCGAACGCCAAGATGAAGGAGGCAACCGGGTGGCAGCCTCGCTCGACCGTACGCGACGGACTCGCGAAGACCGTCGAATTTTTCAAGCTGCGCCTCGATTCCTACCTCCCGTGATCGAGGAGGCATCATCCCAGAAGCCTCGCACCGCGCGCGCATTTCACGGCGTCGCCTCCCGAGAACCCGCTACTTCAGTCGTTGAGGTCCCTGATGTCCTTTTGGTCCTTCCGGCGCAAGGCGGTGGCCCTCACCTTCCGTTGGGCGCCAATCTCGCATTCTCCCCCACAAATGCGCTACCATCCTGCCATGAAGATTCAAGTAGTTGGAGCGGGAAGCTGGGGCTTGGCGCTGGCACGTGTGCTGGCGAAAAACAAACACGACGTGCGGCTGTGGTGCCGCGAGGAGGACGGGCCCGACGTCCTGCGCGATACGCGGCGCAGCCCTAAGTACCTCCCCCATGTCTCCCTTCCCG
>JAAEQP010000034.1 GCA_024231375.1 bacterium
CGACAGGGGCGGTTCGACGATTTGCCGTGGGTGCGCGTGCGGGGTAGGGATGCCGTGTGGCTCCATGTGGCGTGTTCGCCGACGGTTGGCATGAATGAACCGTTTGCGGTGACGGTCGCGGCCATTGACGAGTATGGCAACCCGGCGGAGGATTTCGATGGGACGGTTAGACTGTCCTGCAACGCAGGCCTGGACCTGCCAGAGCCCGCTCGCTTCACCAAGCGCGACCAAGGGCATCATCGCGTGGAGAATGTGAAGGTTCATGCCCCGGGTTGGTATCGCATTTCCGCTGAGTGTAACGGACTTTCGGGGCAGTCGAACTACGTCGTGGTCACGGCCGACCCTCCGTCGGAGCGACTCTACTTCGGCGACATGCACACGCACACGCTGGATTGCGACGGCACGGTGGATGTGACGGAGCATTTCAAGTACGCCCCCCACGTGGCGGGGTTGGATTTCGGGGCGGTGTCGTGCCATGCGGAGTATTTCGGATGCAAGGAGGCGTGGGATCGATACGTGGTGGCAACGACGGAGGCGAATGA
>JAAEQP010000035.1 GCA_024231375.1 bacterium
GAGCGAAGAGGCTCCGCGGAAGCGGAGCCCTACCGCGGTTCCGGTGGGCGTTGAGGGTTCTTGGTGGACGCGTGGGGACGTGGTGGCGGGCGTGTAGCGCAGGCGTCTCGCCTGCATTCTTTCCAGGTACGGTCGCGAGAAGATGCAGGCGAGACGCCTGCGCTACAACCTGCCCATCACCTCACGGAGCGCTGCCTTCGGCCTCGGGGAACCACGCCTTCAAGAACGCGGCTTCGGCCATATCGCATTCGGCGGCGGCCAGGTGTTCGACGCCGTGTTGGTTGCCCCAGGAATAGTTGATGACGAGTTTGTCGTCGAAGGGGCAGAAGTCGAAGTCGGAGTTGTTGGCGTTCTTGGCGCCGGCGATACGCTCGCGCTGTTCGGGCGTGATCCGGGCATGGGCGATGGTCTTGTCCTGGTCGTCGTGTTTGAGGATGGGGTTGAGCGGACTCTCCTCCCATGCAATCAGGTCTTTCGACCGCGTGATGTTGGATGCCCAGTACCCTTTGTACGCGTAGAGGTAGATGTTGTAGAAGTAGCCGTCCACGTAGCGCAGGGCGGGACAGGCCGAGTAGAACTCCTTGGTGTGGACGTACTGTTCGGGCATCAGTTCCCAGGTGAGCAGGTCGTCGGACTTGGCGAAGCGCGACGTGAACCGGTGTCCCACGACTTCCGGTGGTTCGCCGACCTCGAAGGCCATGATGAAGCCGTCGGGGCCTTTGCAGACCGAGTTGTTGTACAGGGTCCAACCGGGGATGTCGAGCATGGTGCGCGACTCCCAGGACTCCATGTCCTTGGACCAGAACACGGCCATCCGGGACGCGCCCCAGTCTTCCACCGCGTAGACGTAGAGGGTGTCGCCTTCGACGTGCGCGCTGCCGAGGTGATAGCCCTTGGCGAAGGCGGGCGTGTAGGTGGACGCGGCGACGTCGACGAACCGGAAGTAGGAGTCGCCGGTGGTGTTGGGCTTGTAGTACTTGGCACGGACGTATTCGAACCGGTAGAGCTTCCCGTCGAACACGATGGGCGTCGTCTCCACCATATCGCAGTCGATGGTGCCGAGTTTCTTGATGACGGGGCGTCCCTGCGCACCCGACACACCCGACCAGAGAACCACGCCGAATGCTATCGCTACGAACAAGGCCCGTCCAATCATGGTTTCATCCTTCTTATTAAGCGGGGGACAGCCACCCATTGTTGCCCTGAGAAGGCCAATAATGGGACGCAAGAGCTTGGCAGTCCCGGTTTTTCGCTTCTGTTCTTGCGCGCATATGACTTCTTCAACAGATCCTCTGTCCCGTCAATGCTGGGCCACCCCGTTGTACGGATCTTCGATGCCCGGATGGCCGTCGGGATGGGCGGATGCGTGTCCCGACGGCTCGAGATGCGTCGTCACAAACACGTGGAACCCCGGGAAAGCGGCCCGGATGAGGTCCTCGACGGCCGTGGCGGACCGATGCGCGCGCTTCACCTCCATGTCTTCGGGCAGAAGAAGGTGGACCTCCACCCACATGGTGTTGTCGCTCTGGCGATGGCGCAACTGGTGATAGCCTTGCATGTGGCCCTCGGACTGAGCCCGGTCAAGACATGCCAGCAGGGCCTCGGTCTTGGATGGGTCGGCCGCGTCGATGAGACCGCCAAAGGATCTGTAGATCAGGCGGATCGACGTCCACGTGATGTTCAGCCCCATGACGATGGCCACGACCGGGTCCAACCACGTGTAGCCCGTCAACCAGACAATGGCCACCCCGGCCACGACGCCGTAGCTCGTCCACATGTCGGTCAGCACGTGCTTGCCGTTCGCCACCAGGACCAGCGAGTTCGTGCGTTTGCCCACGTGGACAAGGAAGAGTCCCAAGGCCAGGTTGACGGTGGCGAGCACAAACGTTATGACCAAGCCGGTGCTCAGTTCGCGAAGCTCCGGGCCCTCGATGAGGGCGCGTGTGCTTGAGAAGAAGATGAAAATGGCGGCCGTCAGGATGAGGGCGCCCTCGAATCCCGCGGAGAAGTAGGCCACCTTGCCATGACCATAGGGGTGTTTCTCGCAGGCTTCCTGACGCGCGAACCACAGGCTGGCCGTCGCAATGCCCGTGGCCACGATATGAACGACCGACTCGGCGGCGTCCGACAGAATGGCTGCGCTGCCGGTCAGCCAGTAGGCGCCCAGCTTTCCGACCAGCATCAGGACGGCCACGGACAGGCTGAGCCCCATGGCCAGATTCTGTTTGTCTACCCGCATTATCGCGCGTACCTCACACCAAAATTCCCCAAGAGACGCCTATCCCTGAGAGATGCACAAACCGGGCCGACTCCCCGATTGCGTTCGGTCCGAGGGTCCGCGCCCGGCTAGTTCAACATCTCGCGCAGCGCCTTGTCGACCGTAGGATACCGAAAACCGTACCCGGACGCCAACAGACGGGTGGGTTCAACGCGGGTGCTGGCCAGCAGGAGTTCCCGGGCCATCTCGCCCAGCGCCAGGCGAAGCGCGAACCCGGGCGCGGGCATGACGGCGGGTTTGGACAGGGCCTCGCCCAGGGTCTTGGCAAAGGCGCGGTTGGTCACGGATTCGGGTGCGACGACATTCACGGGACCGCGCAAACCCTCGTTCTCGATGGCGTGCCGCACGGCGCCTACTGCGTCGTCCAAGGCCACCCAACTCATGTATTGCCTGCCGTGGCCCAAGGGTCCACCGGCGCCCAGCTTGAACGGCCGTAGCATCTTCGCGAGGGCGCCGGCTTGGGGTGACAGCACCACGCCGAACCGCGCGTTCACGACGCGGACACCCGCTCTGGCCGCCGCCGCGGTAGCGGCCTCCCAATGGTCGCACACTTGGGCCAGGAATCCAGTTCCGGGGTCGCTGTCTTCGGTCAGCGTCTCGTCGCCTCGGTCGCCGTAGTAGCCGATGGCCGACGCGCACACCCAGACCCGCGGCGGGGCGGTCGCACGCGTCATCGATTCGGCCAGAAGTTGGGTGCTGACAACTCGGCTGTCGAGGATGTCGCGCTTGCGGGCAGCCGTCCACCGGCCTTGGGCGATGTTGGTGCCGCCCAGATGCACGACCGCGTCCGCACCGGACAGGATGTCCGGGTCGAGGAGGCCATCGTCGGCGGGAGCCCACGGCACTTCGTCTTCCCCGGCGGGCTCAGGCGTACGTACCAGCCGCAGGACGCAGTGTTGGTCCGCTCGAAGACTATCGACCAAGGCCGATCCAATCAGCCCTGTGGAGCCGCTGACCACGACGCGCATGTGGGGATTCCTTCCGTATGTGCTTGCGTCGATGCATTCTGCACGGGCTAGGGGCCCTCTTTCGCAACACGCGCCGGGGGTGGGTGTATTCGCGGGGGGGAGGGCTTTCAGCGGTCGGCTGTCAGCGGCCAGCGACAACGGCTGACAGCCACTGGTCCCGTTGACGGCGTTCAACGCCGGTGCTAGAGTGGGTTACAGAAGTTGACGCGCGCCGCGGGCAGGTGCTTGGACGGCGCGGCGCAACACGGGGAGAATTGCTGTGCGAAGGTTCGTTTCCATACTGGGGCTGGCGGCATTGTGTGCCGGATGCGTCACCGTGCCGGAACTGCCCACCATGCTTCCGCTCACCGTCAACGGATGGGCTGCGGAACAGCCGGACGAGGTCTACGACCCGGACGGTTTGTACGACTATATCAACGGCGCGGCCGAGATCTATC
>JAAEQP010000036.1 GCA_024231375.1 bacterium
CAGGACAGTCATCTCACACTCCGCCGTGGGGCAAACATCTACATCTTTCTCCGTCCTCTTCTTCGCTATTCATTCCGTGACTCCTTCCGATCCAACGGATGTGTTTTCGTTGATCGGGGACTCCTTCTCATGGGTCTCGTCTTCTTGGCCTTGGGCGTCGTCTGCAGCCCTCAAACGCAAACTGTCTTCTGCGTCGCAAGGCACTGCAGCAACATCAACCACGCTTCCAAGGCCTCTATCCGGTGGGCGTTGCACTGCCAGCGCTCTGGGTTGGTCATCAGCAGATCCTTGTTGGCATGATTGTCCAGAGTCCCGCGCAAGCAAGCCACGCATCACTTCTTGCAGACGCTGTGCGTCAATGGGCTTCACAACAACGTCGTCCATGCCTGCGGAAAGGCACTTGTCTTGGTCGCTCTTCATTGCATGCGCCGTCACAGCGACGATCGGCACGCGCACATTCGACGCAAGCACGCCAGTCCCGGAACGCACGCACTGCGTCGCCTCGATCCCGTCCATCTCGGGCATCTGCACGTCCATCAGCACGACGTCGAACTCGGCGCTGCTCAGCGCTCGCACGGCCTCCACGCCGTCGTTCGCCACTGTGGGCGTGCACCCGAGCCGACGGAGCAGCGCGCACGCAAGCTTCTGGTTCAGCGGGTTGTCCTCGGCCACAAGCACACGCGTCCCGCAAAGCGGTTTGCCCGCACCAGCATCGGCAGGCTGCTTCGAACTCGCTGTTGCTTTGAAGGGGGCTCGAGTGGGGCTGGAACCGGGAATGGGGAGCGCTAGGGTCTTGTCCTCTGTGGTGGTGGTTGCTGGGGTCTTGTCCTCCGTGGTTGCATCATCGGATTCATCGCCGCAAAGCACACGGTTCACACACGCGGCAAGCATCTTGGCACGCACGGGCTTCACAAGGACGCCGCTCACGCCGTCTTGCGCGCGCGTCGGCCGAGGATGGGACTCGCAGAAGGCGTGCGACGCCAGCAAGACAACGGGCGCATGGCCGTACAGCTGCGGGTACGTGCGCAGACGGGTCGACAGCGCTGTCCCGTTCACGCCGGCCGTGTCGTGGTCCGCAAGCACAAGGCGGATCGGCTTGTCTTCGGGCGAACCACTGCGGGACGGCATCCCCAAAGAGAACACCTCGCGCTGCAGCACGCGCATGCACTCGACGGCACTGGTCGCTGGAACGACGTCGGCGCCCCAGTGTCGCAGGTGGTGTGAGATGGCGTCGAGCGCAACGATGCTGTCCTCCACGACAAGCACGCTGCTGCCGAGCAGGTTGGGCGCCTCTTGGAGGTGCACGTCGGCCAACATGGCGCCTGAGTGACTGCGCGGCGGCTCGCTGGTGCTCAGTGGGAGCGGCAAGACGAACCAGAACGCGGATCCAACGCCCTCCGCGCTCTCAAGCCCGATCGTACCGCCCATCAGCTCAACAAGTTTGCGGCAGATCGAGAGCCCAAGCCCACTCCCGCCGTACTTGCGCGTGAACGACGCGTCTGC
>JAAEQP010000037.1 GCA_024231375.1 bacterium
AGAGAAAAGGGTGCGCAACAGGGTGCTCTGCGGGCCTTGTTGGAGCCGGCACCGTTCGGAACACGGCGCCACCGCGAAGAAGATGGACCACAACGACATACGAGTAATCGCCCCTGTTGATCCCCCCCTGTCCTTGTTGTTGGCACGAGGGTGTCGTAGATCGCGACGGGCTCAGGCCAGTTCTTGGTGATGTACTGATAGACAATGGTCTGCTTGCGGAAGACGCGACCGGTGTCGCGGCAGTCCACGCATTTGGCGAACTCGGGCGGCGCGTGGTTCCACCATGGACAGCCTTCGCACCGATGGCCATAGCCGCGCGCGGGGCCATACCAACGTAGGTGCGCCTTGTGGTCGCAGCAGGTCGTGCAGTACGTCGGGCGGCCCGACGACGGATCACCCCAGAGAGGTGTCATCCTGCTTCCACAGGCGCACTTCCTACTGACGACGTCCACGTCACCGTCCCGCTTGCATTCTGCGCACCGCTGTGCCTTCTCGCCGGGCGGCGCCCAGTACGGGCCGACCCCACTGTCGCATGCACACTTCCTGGTGACGACGTCCACGTCCCCGTCTTGCTTGCATTCTGAGCACCGCTGCGCCTTCCCGCCGGGCGGC
>JAAEQP010000038.1 GCA_024231375.1 bacterium
CTTCGTCACTGCCGGTGGGGGTATGTGCAGTGGAACACTGATTCATCCCCGCGTTGTCCTCTCCGCCGGGCATTGTGTGAAACTCTACGATGCAAGCACCGGAACAGTGCGGGACTTCACGGACAACCCCAATAGGGTTTCCATCAGGACCGGCACTTCGATGTTTGACGCGGATCGGGTGGCGCGGGCAACTGAAATTGTGACCCACCCCACATGGGACGGCGAGCTCGGCACGGATGCGGCGGACCTCTCGCTGATTCATCTCGACACGGCGCTGACGAATACTCCGCAATACGCATTGCGCGATTTTCCCGTTCCCGAGAGCGGGACCGCGGGCAAGCTCGTCGGATATGGGACCGACGGGAGTGGATCGCCGGGGAGCAGTGTCCACCGGGTTGGCGACACGATGCTGCTCAATGTGTTCTCGGACGTCATCGAGACCGGAGGCGATTCAAACACCTGCGAAGGCGATTCGGGCGGCCCGTTGTTCACGGAGCAAGACGGCGAGTGGGTGGTCACCGGAGTGACTTCCTTTGGCACCGGAGATTGTTATGAGGAAGGCGGCAGCTACAGTGTCAACGTGCTCGC
>JAAEQP010000039.1 GCA_024231375.1 bacterium
ATGATCCGGAGACCGCTGAGTGGGCCGCGGGGCAACTCACGGAGGCCGAACGTGAGCTGAAGATGCTACAGGCCGAAGTGGCCGCGGGCGAATGCGGCCTCGACCGCATCGGGCAGATTCGCCAGACGCTTGCCGTGACGGCGACGCGAGCGGCGCGGGTGGCCTCGCTTGCACGCTTGCGCCATGACTGGAGTCTCGAGAACGCCACCAGCGAATACGCGGTAGGGTTCGCGACTTCGATGGAGAAGGTGCTGCCGCGCGATGTTCCCGTGTCGCTTCGCGTGGAGAAGGCCGTCGATGTTCGCCTCGCGAGACACGAACGAGAGAGCTTTCAAGTGGCGGTCGTGCCGTTCCAGGGGAACCTGGAACAAGTGCGCGTCGAATTGGGTGACCTGACGAACGCCGACGGCCTCGCGTTCCCGGCTGAGTGCATCGACGTGGACGTCGTGGGATATGTGAAAACGGGCTTTCCTCCTTACGCCGTCGACTACACGGGCTGGTGGCCGGATCCGTTGCTGAACTATCTCGATGCCGCCGACGTGGCGAAAGGAGATGTGCAGTCTTTCTGGGTGCGCGTCTACGCCCCGAAGGATCAAACGCCCGGAACCTACAGCGGCACGGGACGCGTTGTTGCCGTGAATGCCCCGGCGTGGGACTTTGACGTGAGCGTTGAGGTGTACCCGTTTGTCATGCCCGATGCTTCGCCTCTGCCGACAGCCATCGACACGCGGAACAGCTACATTGCGAAGTTCATGCCCGATTGGGGCACGGCCAAGTTCGAATGGGTCGACTTCCTCGCCGACTACTACATGGACTTCG
>JAAEQP010000040.1 GCA_024231375.1 bacterium
GGTTCTACTATCACTTGATGAGGCTGGCGGGAAGTCCTGGTATTACTATATTCACGCCATGGGGCCGCACGACCCGTACGAACCGCCCGCGCCATACGACCAAACCTTCGCCCGTGACAAGTATGCCGACGATGAGGAACAGGCCAGGCGCCAGCGCCTCCTCGATCTGTACGACGGCGAGATTCTCTACACGGACCTTCAGTTCGGCCGTTTGATCGGCGGGTTGAAGGCCCGGGGACTCTACGATAACACCCTGATCATCGTCGTAGCCGACCACGGCGAGGAGTTCTGGGAACATGGCGACGAGGGGCACGGCAAGACCTTGTATGAGGAACAGCTTCGCATCCCGTTTCTGATGAAGCTCCCCGGGAGCGCGCACGCCGGCGAGACCCTTGAGGAGCTTGTCGAGATGGTCGACATCGCACCGACGGTGCTCGAGATGATCGGCTTGCCGCCGCAACCTCGGTTCCAGGGGCGGTCCCTGGCGCACTACATTGAGTCCGGCGAACTGGATCCCCAGCCCGGTTACGCGAACCTTGAGCTTCACGGCAAGAATCTGGTGACGGTGAAGACACCGCGCGACAAGATGATCGAGGACCGCACGGAGCATCGCGTCAGTTGGTACGATCTTGAGGTTGATCCGGGCGAGCACGCCCCCTCTTCCGAGGCTCCGGAACGAGCCGTCCATCTGCCGCGGCACGCCGAAGACGTGGAAATGGGCACCGTCCAGGGTCTCCATCTGTTGGTGACATTCGCGGCCGGTGACGAGACGCGCCTCCGCGGGTGCTTGGAGGGCGAGGGACTGGCGTCGCATCGGGTTCACGCGCCGATTCGCGAGGCCCGCGCGTCGCGCGAGGAAAGTCATGTCCTCTTCTCCGCGTTGCCGGGCGCCGACGATGGGGACGAGGAGATGACGCGCGCAGACTACATGCACTTGTTTGTCAGCATGTGGCCTTCGGCGCAGGTGACGCTGACGCTGGAGGCGGACAACGCCGACGGCGAACCGGTCGAGCTGTTCGTGGCGGGGATGGGCGAGGATGCGGAGGCTGTCCTTCTCGACGGCCCCTTGGACTTGAACGCGCTGACAGCCCCGCCGCAAGTCATCAATCCCGCGGGATTGCCCCGCGAGACGAAGGCCTATCTCTGGTATGTGATGCCGGGTCAGGAGCTGACGGAGGAAGAAGTGCCTGAGGAGACGCTGAAGGCGCTGGAAGCCCTCGGCTACGTGGATTGAGCCGCGGGCCTCAGCCCGTCAGGAACGGCACGGTGTAGGCTGCCGACGGCATCACGTAGACGGTCGGCTCCGAGATGCCGGCGGCAGAAAGCTCCTCGCGGGCCGTGTCCAGGGCATCGTCAAGCGACCCGGCCTTCCGCGCGCCCAACACCCCCACCTGCTCATCGTCCAGGTCCGTCACCATGAGCGCGAGCGGCGCCTTCTCGACCGTCGACAGGGCGGTCTGGCCGTTGATTTCGCTCTGCCTCCTGAGTCCCGCCATGATGGCTTCACGACTTCCGAGTCGCGCCCACTTCAAGAATTGATCGCCGCCTGGCCCCTCCTCACACCGTGCCGCGAGTACGATGCGTCCCGTCGGCTTCACGGCCTGATACGCGTTGTACAGCGCCTTGTGGGTCTGCACGTAGTTCTTGGTGGGACCCGACGCCGCAATCACGATATCCGCGCGCTCCCCGATGGTGACTGCGAAGAGGCCGAAGGCGAATTTGGTTGCCCTGCGATGAGCCGCCTCCAAGTCGCCAGCGAACACCGCCGCGATCCGGCCCTGCCGGTTCAGCACGGTGTTGACCATACAATCGACCTTCACCAAACCCGCTGCCTCCTGCATGTCCTCGGCCACGGGATTGCCGTCCAAGGCGCCGATTCGGACAGCGGCATCCAACCGGTCCTCGGTTGGATGCAGGTTCATGGCGTGGTTG
Organism: bacterium; assembly: GCA_024231375.1. The sequence goes on from JAAEQP010000040.1 coordinate 1,933, forward strand.
TGAGCGATGGAGTCCACGCTGCTGATGCCCGGGAGAATCGATTTGCGGCCACCTCCGAATCCTCCGAAATAGTGGAGCACCACCGCGCCGGTCACGATGAGGCGATCCGCATCGACGGCGATTCGGTTGAGCCGCACCTCGGTTCCGCGGGACGTCCGGCCCACGTGGACCATGGCGTCGGCGTCGTGGGCATCGTGGATGAATAGACGCCCGGCAAACCGTTCGCAGACGTCCTTGCCGAGAATCTGGGCCTGCTCGTCCGGGGTGGGCCCGCGATGCGTGCCCGTGGCAAACAGGAACCGGATATCGCTCTCGGCGACGCCCGCTTCAGTGAGTCCGTCGAGCAAGACCGGCAGTATCTTGTCGACCTTGGTCTTGCGGAAGGAATCGGACACGACGATGGTTGCGGTTTCACCGGGGCTGACCGTTTCGAAGATGGTTCGGTCCTGACCGATAGGATGCTCCAATGCCTCACGCGCGGCCGCGCCCGTATCGGCCACCGCGGGCGTGTCGGCGACGTCCAACGTGTCGAGCACTCGCCCGAAGTTCAGTTCGGTGTCAATCGTGCCGGTTCCGTACGGTAGGGAGAGATTCATGGGTTCCTCTGCTCGCGGTCGTATGCTTTCTGAAGTGCCTGGTACGTGTTACGCCAGGACTTGCCCGAATCCCAGGACGTGACATTGTCACGGCGGGCTTCGGCGTTGTCGATTCCGGCCTGCCCGTCCGCGCCGACGGAGTAGATCTGGTAGCGACCGGGGGCGTGGAATCCTTCCGCGCCGCGGAATGCGCCCGAACCCGCATTCTCGTAGCAGGTGCTTGGCACGTAGTGGTACGCGCGCCGCCATCCGTCCAGGGGCGGCCCGTCGGGGAGGTAGAGGACATTGCGGGACAGGTGGTCGGTGGCGGCACGAAGTCCTTCGGCGCCTGCGGGTGGGTATGCGCCATGGTCGCCGCGATAGGTGTCAACGGCTTTCACCAGCGCCGCCAACTCCGCCTCGGTGCGATACATGCGCGCGAGGGGCGCGTCTTGCGGCATGCGGATCGCCTTGGCAGCATACACCGCGACAACGAGCGCCAGCGGCGCGCCAACCACCAAAAGGATGCTGCGGCACCGTCGACGCTTCGGATCAGAGGTCAAGGTCCCGCTCCTCGCTGGTGTCGCGGTCGACGATACACAGCACGAAGACAGCAGCAAAGGCCACGCAATCGACATAGACCGCCACGACGTTGACCAGCGTCAGGCCCGCGAACTGGGCAAGCAGATGGTCCCTGGTGAGGCCTACCTGCATGAACAGCGCCACTGGCACAAGGGTGATCAGACATACGATCATCGTCGCGGGAAACTGGCGGCCCAAAGGCGCGAGGGCCTCGCCAAGCCGGATGTTGTCCGTGACGCCCTGGAACATGATGGCCGCCCCGACCGGGACGGATAACACAAGCACGCCCACGTAGATCATGAAGAACACCGTGGCCCCGCCAACGCTATCGCGCGATTCGGCCATGAAGTCGGCCAAGTAGAGGGCGGCGACTGAGGCGATTCCAAACACGAACCACAACCAGAAGAACCGATCCAGAGCGACGCGGTCGTCGCGGACATTCCAGAGAGGATTGTCGATGCTACGGCCCAGCCGTGTGAAGACCAGGCATTGGATTGCGGCAAGCCAGCCTGTCAAGGCGAGGTCAACGCCGAAACTGGCCCACTTCTCCGCCGCCGGGTGGGCATGGAACGCATCCCACTCCGTGAGAGCCCGCCACCCTACGCCAAAGCACGTCACAGCCACGCCCACCGCAAGGTACAGAAACAGGGCGGGAAGGTTGCGCTGAACGGCCTGTATGGCGTCTTTGAGTAGTGGCACGGGTCAGTCCGCCTGGTGATGGCCGCCGTGAAGCATTGCCTGCTGTTTTCGCGACACGTAGCGGGCGATGGTGTCCCGGTCCTCGTCCTCAATGGCGACAAAGGCGGCCCGGACAAGGCACTGGCCGGCGGACAGGGCGTTGGTCGTGACGATGTGCGCATGCACGTCGAACGTATCGGCGCTGGACAACTCCAACGGAACGCGAAGGATGACCTGCTTTGGGACAGCCTGGTTCAGTACCATGGCGAACCCGCCCGCGCTTACATTGAGCATACGGCCACGGATCTTCGTGACCGCGCGGCGCGTCTTCAACTCCTCGCTCGTGAGCCGTTTGAACGCGTCGCCTTCGTCGATTGGCGCGTTCAAAATGCCCACGTTCGTCGTCTGTTCGTGGCGTACGCGGAAATGAGCCCGCGACTGGAGCCGGGTGAGGCTGGATGTGTGTGCAAAAACGAGTTCCACGGGGTCGTCGTCCATCCGCGTGTAGGTGACCACGAACACATACCGGGCGTCTTCTTCGCGCCACATCCGGAAGCGGATGTCTTCGCCCGCACGGAAGGACGGTGTGCCGCCCTGACCTCGGGGCGCTACATGAAACCGCGCTTCGTCCACGGCCGACACCGTGCCTTGGTGCCAGCGGGGGGGCTTGTCGGCCACGCGCGACATCCACACCTGCTGTGTCTGATAGAGTTCGCGCGTGGAATGGATCTGTTGACCGATGGGGATGTAATCGAGGGCCAGGCGCATGCGTACGTCGCGAAGCGTTACGCCGACGTCCTCAAACCTCGCCGCACCTTCCTTCTCCCGGACTCGTGCCATCTCAGACTCTACACATTTGTCGAAGGCGTGACGCGAACTGATGCCGCGAATCGGATCGTCGGACGACCAGTGCTCGAGCATGGTCTGAAGAAGGTGTGTCTCAGCCGCCGTGAGTTCTTTGTCTTTGGCGGCGGCAAGCAGCTGTTTCCAGAGGGCCTCGCGGTGTCTGCGCCGCGCCGCAGCACGACGCCACAGGTCGAGCAGAACCGCGCTCGCCAAGAGGACAAGAACGCCCACGGCCGCCCAGATCAACACAGGGTGACCCGTGCCGGGGAATTCTACCAACGGCAATGACTCAGACGATCCCACCCGGTTTCCTCCGAAACTTCAACCTGCCTGATTATAGGGGGGCCGCACCATTGACGCAACGCTTGCGAAGGGGACCCATGAGAAATGGCGATCCAGGCGGGACCGTGGGCGATAACGGGTAGCGAAGCGACGCTTGACAGGATGTGCGGTCCGTGGAAGACTGGGGTGACCTGAAGCGTCTCTTTGCACCACAACGGGAGGGGTTTCGACATGATCTGGATAGTCTTACTGGCCGCTGCGAATGTTGGCGGGGCCGGCCTCACCGAAGGATCCGTGGAAATGGTGGCCGAGGGATTCCGGTTCACGGAGGGGCCGGTTTGGCTGGCGAAGGAGGGACTCCTCTTCACCGACATCCCCGCGGACACGATCTACCGCAAGGACAAGAGCGTCTATCGGAGCCCCAGCGGCAAGGCAAACGGACTCACCCTGGATACAAAGGGATGCCTGATCGCGTGCGAGCATTGGAATCGCAGGGTGACGCGGACGGACGGGAAGGGCACGATCACCGTCGTGGCCGAACGGTTCCAGGGCAAACGGTTCAACAGCCCCAACGATGTCGTGGTCCGCTCGGACGGGTACATCTACTTCACCGACCCCCCTTACGGTCTTGAAGGCCGGGAAGCCGAACTGGACTTCTCCGGGGTGTACCTGGTTACGCCAGACGGCACGGTGCGTTTGCAGTTCAGCATGCACAAGCGGCCCAACGGTCTGGCCTTGTCTCCCGACGAGAAGGTGCTGTACCTGGGGGACTCCGCGTCGGGATTCATCGATACCTTCGATGTCAAGAAGGACGGGACCTTGGCCAATCCCAGACTGTTCGCCGAGTGCCCCGGCCCGGACGGCATGAAGGTGGACGCGAACGGCAACCTTTGGACCACGGCTGGCGACGGAGTGCGCGTCTACAGCCCGGACGGGGTTCTGCTGGAGACCATCGCCTTTCCCAGGAAACCCGCCAACTGCGCGTTTGGGGACGAAGACTTCAAGACACTCTACGTCACCGCCCGGCAGGGGCTCTACAAGGTCCGCTGCACTGTGGCGGGCATCCGCCCCGGCCGTCCCGGTAAGTAGTCAGGCTGCCCGCGCCACACGAGGAACGGCGTTCAGACAAAGAAAGAGGGCGGAGGCGCCTCGGATTGCCTCCGCCCATACTCCGCTTCGTGCCAAAGTCGAAGTGCGCGTAACCTATTTCTTGAATCGCCGCCGCGCGATGGCGCCGGCCAAGCCCAAGCCCAGAAGAAGGAAGGAACTTGGCTCGGGGACGACGGTCTTGCCAGGCGTCCAGGTCAGGTCGGCGACATCGTTGCCGCATTCCTGGGTCCAGTGCGCGGTCACGCCTCCGTCCACAAGGGCGGCCAACTGAGCATCGGTCAGTTCGAAGCTCAATTCCATCACCCAATGCTCGCCCTTGCGTGCGTTGGTGGTGTATCCGGCGGGAAGCGTGTACACGAACGCTGCGTCATTGCCCGTGTAGATCGCATCGTCATCGTCCACCGCGTAGGGCTCGGAACCCGGAAAGTCATCGGGATCCTCCCACCACTCTCCCGTGCCGCTCCAGATCTCGCCGGGATCGGGCGCGCCACGATCAACGGTCACCACAGCCGTGTCCCAACCGTTGAGACCGAAGTCGAAGAAGATGTCGCCCGGAAGCAGGTCGCTGGCGCCACTCGGGCCCATGCCCTGCACCATGGCGAAGTAGAACGTGTTGCCGGACACATACATGTACATGGCTTCGATGTCGAAGGGCTGACCGCCGCGACCGGGCCCAATCTGTCCGTCTTCGCTCAGCCATGCGCCCACGTTGCTGAAGGGGGTCCAATCGTTTCCGTGCCGATCCGTGGGTGCAGACACGCCCCAGTCCGACAAGTCACCGTCCACCGTAATGCCCGTGATGTTCGCGTCGGCGCTGAAGCACACCAAACCGCATACAGCCGCCAAGGCCAACATCTTGATTCCCGCAGTCCTCATTTTCTCTTCTCCCTGGGGCTCCCCTTGCAGGCCCCAATCTCCAACTTGCTCAACTTCTCTCACGCCAGGCACCACCCAATAAGGCAATATCCGTGCCAATCCCAGGAGAGCTCCAAGTCATTGAAGAACCACCCCTTGTAGTGATAATTGTTCACATGGCCACTTGACCAGAGTCACATGTTGTTCATTTCTGACAAACACTTGCTCGTCCAGCGCGCCCTGTCAATCATCTTCCCCGCGCCGCCGGTCTCCCACCCCGCCTGGCCTACTGGCCACCCCTGTCGCACGAGGGGAGTGGGGCGAGGGAAGAAGACCGTGTTTGCAAATGGACAGGGGCGCACACTACAATCTAGCGGTGGACCCGCTGAGTGTGCTCGCCGGGTTCCGCCATTCATGTTGATACTGCGTGTGAGTATGGTTGCCCAACCCTTAAGCTTCGGGGGCGTTACCCTATGGCCGTTATCCCTCTGACCCGCACCGGCCCGGAAGAGGGGGGCGATTTCGAGTACCACTGGTCGGGCGACTTCCTGAAGGTCCACTTGCTGTCGGACGTCGGCAAGAAGCGCGCTGGCAACGAGGACTCGTGCCTCTTGTGTGCGCCGGAGGATCGGTCGGTCGCCCACGACCACGGGTATCTGGTCGCCGTTGCGGATGGCATGGGCGGGGTCAGCGGCGGCGGATTCGCCAGCCGACTGGCTCTGCAGAGCCTGGTGGACTCGTACTACGACGGCGTGGTCGAGACCATCCCGGAGCGGTTACGTGCGTCCGTAGGCGCCGCTAACCGACGGATTTTCGAGGAAGCCGAAAGTCACCCGGAATACTTCGGCATGGGCACCACCGTCTCGGCCATGTTGATTCATGGGACCTGCGCCTATGTTGCTCAGGTGGGCGACAGCCGGGTGTATCTACACCGGGTCGGCGAGGGAATCTGGCAGATCACGGACGACCACTCGCTGGTAGCGGAGCAGGTGCGCAACGGCTTCATCTCCGAAGAGCAGGCCCGCACCCACTCGCTCCGCAATCTCATCACCAGGGCCGTAGGCACCAAGGAATCGGTGAAGGTCGACCTGTTCACGTTCCCTGTTCGGCAGAACGACCGCATTCTCATCTGCTCGGACGGGCTGACAGGCGTGGTCGACGACGAAGTCATTTCGAGTTCGTTGGATGTCCGCAACCTCCAAGGCGCCGCGCGCGCGTTGGTGGGCCGTGCCCTGGAAGGGGGCGGACCGGACAACATCACCGTGGCTCTCGTGGAAGTGGCGAAGGCGCCGCCTCAGACCGACTGCCAATCGGGCGCCACGACCGTCAACCTGTCCAAGCCGGGGTTTTTCAACCGGTTACGCGGCCTGTTCTCGTAGGTATCTTCGTCCTCCCTGCATCCCATCGCACGAGCTTCGCCTGCGTGTGGTAAGATCGGACAAGAGGGGCGTTCGGTGCGCCCCGATGCGAGGGTAAGCCTATGCGTGGCAGAACGAGTTGGACCTTGGGCGCGGTGATGGGCGCGGTCCTTATTCTGGCGGCCTCCTCCTACGCGCAACAAGCACCGAGTTCCCCCGCCGCGGTCCTGAATCCTACGATTGCCAATTCCGGCGCCGCCTCCGGAAGCAACGCACCGGCCGCGCTGAACACGTCCCCGCGCAACGCGGTGCCCTACGCCCCGTTGCAGACACACACCAACCGGCCCATGGGCCAGTCGTCTTTCGGCTATGTCCATCATGGCAACGACGCGCCCGTGTACCGGCATCCCCAGAGCCGCATCACCGTGGTGCCGCAAGACGGAGTCTCGTACTGGGTAGCGCCGAACGCCGTGTACTGGGTGAGCCGCGATCCAACGCCCCAGCCTGCGCGTGTGTGGGTGCCCGGTCACTACACCTGGCGCGAACGAACGGTATGGGTGCAGGGCCAATGGCACGAGGAGTACATCCCCCCGATGTACGAACGCAGCCTTCTCAACGGACGCCAAGTGCTGGTGCAGGTCGCCGAGGAGCGGGTCGAGCGGTACTTTGTGCCGGCGCACTACGAGACCGTGCGGGAACAGGTGTGGGTGCCGGGGCATTGGGAGTACGTCTGGTAGAGGCTGAGACTATTCGGCGTCTTCCGAGACGGGCTGAACCGCGATGCCGAGCTTCCCTTCCTCGACACCCAGGTTGGTGGCCATCCCCAGCACGCGGATGAGCCGCCGCGCCTCGATGCGGGCATCCGGCCGTATCATCACGTTCACGTCCGGATTGGCGTCGAGTTCGTCTTCGATGCGTCCAGCCAATTGCTTCATGCTGGACATCTCCTCGTCCTCGAAGTACACCTTGCCGGCCCCGTTGGGCCCGTCTTTGCCGTAGGCCAAGGTAATGGCGACCTTCCGCTGTTCGATGGAGGGCGCGTCGCTCTCGGCCTCGGGCATCTCGACCTGAATGGCGTTCTGGATGACGAACTGGGCGGTGAGCATGAAGAAGATGAGCAACTGGAAGACCACGTCGATCAGAGGAGTCAGATCGACGGTGGCCCGTACCTTGTTCGTCTTTCGTTCGGATCGAGAGAACTTCATGTCTATTCAGTCCGCATCCGCATCAGATCTCGCGGTCGCCGCGGTGTTTGGTCAGCAATTCGACAAGTTCCGACGAGCTGATCTCCATTTCAAGAATCATGTTGTCCACGCGGGACATGAAATAGTTGTAGATGACGATCGTGGGAATGGCCACGGTAAGACCGGCCGCTGTCGTCACCAACGCGTTGCCGATGCCTTCCGCCAGGTCCGCGGGACTCACCTGGCCTTTCTTGTGCTCGATTTGCTGGAAGGCTTTGATAATACCCGCCACCGTGCCGAGGAGCCCGAGGAGCGGCGTGATGTTGGCGCATGTGGCGAGGGCAGGCAGATACCGTTCCAACCGCGGAATCTCAAGATGCCCCGCGTCGTCGATGGCTTCGCGGATCTCTTCCTTGCTTCGATTGTACTTCATCAGGCCCGCGCGAAGGATGCGCGCCACGGGACCGTCCGTCTCGTCGCAGAGCTTCACGGCCTCGCGGTACCGGCGCTGTTTCACGATGCTGCGGATGTCGTGCATGAACTCGCGCGTGTTGATACTGGCCCGGCGAAGGCTCCACAGCCGTTCGATGGCAATGGCGAGCGCAAACACCGAGCACCCGATGATGGGCGCCATGAGAAGGCCGCCCTTTACAATCAACTGCACGAGACCGTCGAAAGCTTCAAACACTGCGTCACCTCTTGTCGCGAATCGTTTCCGTACTCGGGCCGTGCTACCGGCTGATGAGCGTTCCCAGCCCCTGGGCGGTGAAAATCTCCAGGAGCAACGCGTGGGGAACGCGGCCGTCAATGATATGCGTCTTGCGGACGCCTGCGTCCAAGGCGCGGACACACGCGCCCACCTTGGGAATCATGCCGCCCGCGATCACCCCCTGCTCAGTCAGGGAATCGACATCGCCGTAGTTCAACTGACCGATCAACGAGTCACTGTCGTCCACGTCGCGAAGCAGACCGGGTGTATCCGTCAGAAACACCAGTTTCTCCGCCGCCGTCGATGCAGCAACCTCGCCCGCGGCCGTGTCGGCATTCACGTTCCAACGGCCGCCTTCCTGGTCCGTGGCCACGGGCGCCACGACCGGAATCATGTCCGCGTCGCACAACACCTTCAGAATCCGCGGGTCCACGCGCACAATCTCGCCCACATGGCCGATATCGACGCTGTCCTCGACTGTGATCTGTTTGGCGTGCAAAAGGTTCCCGTCGCGGCCACAGATGCCGACCGCGTTGCCGCCGGCCTGGTTCATCAGGGTCACAATTTCCTTGTTCACCGTGCCGGCCAGCACCATCTCCACCACTTCGGCCGTGTCGTCGCCCGTAATGCGAAGCCCGTTGTGAAACTTGGACTCGATCCGCATCCGTTTCAGCGTGCGGTTGATGGCGGGCCCCCCCCCATGCACGATGATGGGGTTCATGCCGACGTAGCGCATCAGCACGATGTCCTCGGCCACGCTCCGCCGGAGCGAGGGGTTGGTCATGGCGGCCCCGCCGTACTTCACCACCACCGTCTTGCCCTCGAATTCGCGAATGTAGGGCAGCGCCTCGATAAGAACCGCGGCTTTCTCGATGTAGTGTTCGATGGCTTCGTGCATGGCTTCCCCCGCTTGCCTACGTGCGGTAATCCGCGTTAATGGTAACGTAGTCGTGAGAGAGGTCGGATGTCCAGAACACGGCGGACCCCGCCCCGTCGCCGACATCTACACGGATACGAAACTCGGGCTGCTGCATGACGGCCGCGGCATCGGTTTCGGCATAGTTCGTAGAACCGCCGTCCGCCACCAGTTGCACGTCGCCCAGCCAGATGGCCAAGTGTTCCGGGTCGAAGGGTACACCCGCGTAGCCTGCCGCGCACGCGATGCGGCCCCAGTTGGGGTCCTCACCGAAGAACGCGGTCTTGCACAGTTGGGACACAGCGACGGCCCGTGCGATGGTCTTCGCGTCGTCGTCGGACGGCGCGCCCGATACGGCGATCTCCACAAACTTTGACGCGCCTTCGCCGTCGCGCACGAGCCGTTGCGCCATCTCAATGGCCAAGGCCGTCAGGGCCTCACTAAAGACGGTCCAGTCGTCCGAGCCGGGTTCGATCTTCGGCGCATCGGCCTGGCCGTTGGCGAAACACAGCACCGTGTCGCTGGTGCTCATGTCGTTGTCGATGCACATCCGGTTGAACGACACATTGACCGCGTCGTGCAGAAGTTCGTTCAACGGCGCGGCATCCACCGCCGCGTCGGTGGTCATGATGCAGATCATGGTCGCCATGTTGGGCGCAATCATGCCGGACCCCTTGGCAATAGCGCCGATATGGACAAGGCCCGTCGACAGCGGCACTTCGATAGCCGCCTCTTTGGGCACGGTGTCGGTCGTCATGATGGCATGGGCTGCGTCGGAGCTTCCGTCGCGCGACAGCGCCCCCAGGCCTCTGTCCACGCCATTGGCGATACGGTCCATGGGCAGAGGCTCGCCGATGACGCCCGTGCTGCACACGCAGACCTCGCGTTCAGCCAAGTCCAGTCCCGCCGCGACGCGGGCGGCCGTGGCGCGTGAGTCTTCGTACCCTTGGGCGCCCGTAGCGGCGTTCGCGTTGCCGCTGTTGATGAACACGGCACGCGCCGCACCCGTATCGGCGCAAATCTCGGTGTTCCACTGAACAGGCGGGGCCTTCATGACGTTCGTGGTAAACGTGCCCGCCACGGTGGCCGGACCCTCGCTGACGATGAGGGCGCAGTCCTTCTTGGTGGACCCTTCTTTGACCGCCGCGGCCACACCGGACGCGGTGAACCCAGCCGGGGCCGCCACGCCTCCAGCTACGGATGTATAGGTGTCGATGCTGTTCATGTGCGCGAGTCCCCGGGTATGTTCCAGGGAATGCCTCCGTGGACCGGATACGAATGAGCCGCCGATGTGCGAAACCGGTCCGGTTTCCGCCCGGCGGAAGGCCTGCTCTGGGCGATTATATCGCCGTGCCGGTGACCGTTCAACGCGAGGGAGAAAGCGTGTCACGAATCGCACGAATCGTGAGGAAATGGGCACGAATATAGATGGGAGATAACCGGAGAGAGAAGGCCATGTACTTCACGCATGGGCACGGCGCTGTCAGGCGCGGGGCTTCGTGGCGTGGATAACGAAGGCCCCTGCGTAGGGGTAGACGTAGCGGCCGCCGGTGAGGGCGTGAAGCAGGAGGCCAGGAAGTTTGACGCCCCAGATGAGGAGCGCGCCAAGATGCGAGGGGCTGGCGTAGGGCCGGGCCACGTCGACCCGGATATCTTCGTATCCCAGTTCGGACAGGTAGCGCGTCAAGGTGGTGGGACTGAAGTCGAACAGGTGCCGGGGTGCTTCAAAATGGATGGGAATGGCGGAAATCCAGCGCTTGAGGCGGATGTAGGCGGCCACGTAGGGCACCTGCAACACGAGGGTACCGTCCGGCGCGAGCCATTCGGTAAGACGGGTCAAGACGGCCCGCGGGTCCTTCACGTGTTCCAGCACAGCGATGGCCATGAGGCAGTCCTGGCTTCCGGCCGGGAACGAAGCATCCTCGATGCCCTGCTGCAGGATCGTGGCCTCCGGCAGGAGACGCTGGGCGTGGTCCGCGGCGATCTCGCTCATCTCCAGGCCGGTGAGATCCCACCCCGTGTCCTTGAACCGGCTGAGCAGCTCGCCGTAGCCACATCCGACTTCGAGGAGACGGCAGGGCGTCGGCCGTAGGCGTTGCACCAAGGCCGACAGATGCTTCTCGACCGCGCCGAGCGACCGCGAGGCCACCGTGGCCTCATCGTCGTCGGGGTACATGTCCGCATAGAACTTGGGCAGTTCATCGGCGGCGGGTTGTGGGTTCACATAGACCAGGCCGCAATCGCTGCATTGGCGAATCCTGAAGGACAGTTCCTCGCCAATCACGGAGAACTGGTCGCTGCCGCATAGATTGCAGTCCACGTCTTCGAGGTGCTCGATCTCGAAGGGATGGGCCATGGTCGTATAGAAGGACCGTTTGACTTGCATGACTACGCGCCCGCGAAGAACATAAACATGACCGCGAGGTAGGTGACGTACCCGCCAAGGAGCACAGCGCCTTCCCAGCGGCTGAGCCGCTGACTGCTGAGACCGAACACGAAGAGCAACGCAGTGAGCAGCACCATTCCGGGGATGTCTAACACGCGCGTCTGGAATTGCACGGGGAGGGGCCTGACCAGGGAGCATGAGCCGATTACCCAAGCCAGGTTCAAGACATTGGCGCCGATGATGTTGCCAATGGACAGGCCTCTTCGCTTCTTCACGATGGCGGTCAGGCTGACGACCAACTCAGGCGTCGATGTGCCGATGGCGAGGACAGTGAGGCCGATGATGAGTTGCGGGATGCCCGCCAACTCGGCGAGGCGCACGCCGCATTCCACCATCAGGCGGCTGCCGCCGACCACGCCCACGGCCCCGACGATGAACAGCACACAGATACGAAGAACGCTCATCCCCGGCTCGTGTTCCGAGGATGCCTCAACGCGATTCTTGAGCGATGACCGTACGGTGGCAGCCAGGTAGACGATGAGGCATGACACCATGACCACGCCGACGATGCGGCTTCCGTCAGGAAAGACATATCCCAAGGCCCCGAAGATACCGGCGAGCACCAGAAGACCGAGGCAACTGGCAAAGAAACCGTCGCGCGCGACAGCCATGGGGGACAGCACGGCGCAGAGACCGAGGATCAGGCCGATGTTGCAGATGGTAGAGCCGACGGCGTTGCCGATGGTGATGTCCACCTGGCCCTGCAGCGTGGCCGTGAAGGATACGGCGAATTCGGGCAGGGTCGTGGCCAGACTGACGATGGTGGCGCCCACGATCATTTCGGGAATGCGGAAGCGACGGGCCACCTCGACAGCGGCTTCCGTGAACCAGTCAGCCGCTTTGACCAGGATGGCCACACCGACCGCAACACCGAGTAGAAGAAGCAATACCATAGTGTTTAGGAGCATATCACGACGCCTGAACGGATAGAAGCGAAAACCGCGACTGCGGCGTTGTTGAAGAAGTCACATACCCACGAAAACAGAAGCGACAAACGGGGACTGCCAAGCTCTTGCGTCCCATTATTGACCTTCTTAGGGCAACAATGGGTGGCTGTCCCCCGCTCACCGCGGGCTACGTGCCA
>JAAEQP010000041.1 GCA_024231375.1 bacterium
CCTGTCGGACTTCGACGCGCGGAGTCTTGGCACGAAAGACAGGGAGGCGGCCCAAGGCCGTCTCGTATGCCGTGGGGGACTCGGGATCGAGGGCGCGCGGGGCGTGGACGAGTCGCTTGAGGCCTTGTGGACGCTGAAACGGGAACTCGTCGAAGCGGGTCTTGATGTCCCGTATGTCGAAGACGAGACCCCCGTGGCGTGTGCGTGGTATCCCTCGGCGAAGGCGGTGTTGCTGTGGAACCTGTCGGAGGAACGGAAGACCCTACGCGTGCGGTGGCAGGGGAAGACGATGCCCACCGAGGTCGAGGGGCTGGATACGGCGTTGGTGACGGTGTAGGGCAGGGGCCTGGCGTCATTCGTATTCCGGATGCCAGCCTGAGTCGCGGCCGGTGCGGAGGAACGCCAGCCAGCGGGACAGGAACGGTTCGGGCAAGCCAACGGCCTGGACCGCGCGTACTGTCCGCTCGACATCGTAGGGCACGCGTCGATGCTCGAACTCACCGTCCACTTCGATGCTGTAGCCAGCCGTGGGGTCGCCGTCGCGTGGTTGACCGACGGCCCGGAGGCACATGAACCGCGTACCGCCAATCTGACGGTCGATGAGGCGATGGGAATGGCCGAAGACGACGGTGGAGCCCGGGGTGCCCGCAAAGGATTCGGAGAACACCTTGTCTGGCATCGCGGGGTGGAGATAGCCGCCCGGCAGCGTGCCATGGACGATCGTAGCGGGAGCGGACCCCAGATCGACGGTCAGTGTTTCGGGCAAGGAACCGAGGTAGTCGAGTTGGTCTTCGTTGAGCCGTTGGAGCGTCCAATGCTCCCAGATGGCGTGGGCGGAGTTGGCTTGGGGTTCCTGAGTCCCTCGGAGGTCGAGGACGGATTTGTCGTGGTTCCCTTGAATCGCGCGTACACACATCCCGCGCAGCCGGTCCACGCTCTCGCTGGGGAAGGGCCCGTAGCCGACGAAGTCGCCCAGGAAGACGATCTCGTCAACAGCGCCTGCGTCGTCGAGCACGGCTTCGAGGGCGGGCAGATTGGCGTGGACGTCGGCGATCCAGAGCCGTCGCATCACACGAGACCCAGTTCACTCGCTCTGTTCCGGAGGAAGTCGGCGCTTCGCTTGAGACCCTCGGGTGTGACCCAGTCCGGGTTGAGTTCCAGACAAAGCACCCCGCGATAGCCAATGTCCGCAAGCCCCAGCAGAGCCGCGTCGAAATCGATGTGTCCCGTGCCCATTTCGCTGTGGTCGCGTTTGCCGTCGTAATCGTGGATGTGGACATGGAACAGCACATCGTCCAGCGCTTGGATCTGTTCGCGAATGCCGCCGTAGGGTTTGTAGCCCGCGCCGTTGTTGAGATACATGTGACCGATGTCGAGGGTCGCGCCGATGTGGTCGCGCTGCGGGGTGCGCAGCCACTCGAACCGCTCCATGAACTCGATCCCCACGCGGATTCCGGCTTTGCCAGCGACTTTGTCCAACCGGTCCAGGGCTTGGTTCCACGCCGTCGTGTCCGCGGCATCCAGTTGCGGCGGCTTGGCATGCACCGTGACCACGTTGGCCCCGACATCCCCGGCGAAAGTGAATGTCGTCTCCAGGTGTTCCAGCACGGACTCTGGAGTCGGTTGCGCGAGTACCGCCGAGAAGGGCGCGTGGATCTCGCGTTGCTTGAACGGTGCGAGCAGGTCGCGCAGACGATGGCGCTCGTCCGCATCAGCCTGGGTAGGTTCGATGCCGCGCCAATGGCCCGGGTTGCCCGGCGACGCATGGAACGCGATTGATTCGAACCCCGCGTCCTTCACCCACTGCACCTGCGCGTCGAACTCAATGATGTCGCCAATGCGCCAACACATGAATGCCAGATTCAAGGGTCCCAGTCCTTTCTGCTTCTCTTCGGCTTGGGCAGGCAGGGCAAGAGCGCCAGCCACGCCGGCAAGCGTCGTATCCAAGAAACGTCTGCGAGACAGGTCCATGTTCTATCGCTCCCATTTGCCAGAGGTACTGTGTGCGCATGAAGCCGCGGCAATCGTTGCAGAGCGGACCGTCGGAGTGCAAGTGCTTCATGCGCGACGTAGCTCAATGCTCCCCAGTTTCGGAATCGGACACGATGCAGGGAGATTGAAGACCCCTCACCCCACCCCTCTCCCGCGGGGACCTTCCAAAATCGCGATTCGACGCATGACCGAACCTGGGATGGTTTCGCTCACTTGGGCCGTTCGGCTGAACAGGCCCTTGCAGGCGTCCCTGGGCGAGTTATGGGGAGAC
>JAAEQP010000042.1 GCA_024231375.1 bacterium
ATGGCATAGACCTCGCAGGGGAGCGCCGTGATAGCCAAGCCGCCGATGCGCACCGCCTGTAGCTTCAATTCACGGCTGGGTTCCTCAGCGAGGTAGATCTGCTCAAGTGCGTAGACTTCCGGTTGGTTTGCGGGCAGGGATCGTTCGCCCATGGCCGCACGAACTTGCTTGGCCCAGGCAAGCCGTTCCGGAGAGGGGGGGCGACGGTTCAGTGCAAGGCGCGCCTCGACCATGTCAACGCGCGGGTGGGGATAATACTCGACGCGTTTCCAGGCCTCCATGGCCTTTCCGGCGACGCGCGCGGCGTAGGCATCGATTTCGATGTCCTTCTTGGGCTGGGAGTAGTCCATCCAGTGCTGGTCGCCGCTGGTGCCGTTGGAAATCATGGCTACGAAACGGGGAGCCCCCTGATGCGGGGCGATACGCCGTTCGATTTCGAGGCAGAACCGTCCGAAATAATCGGGGGATACGGCGGGGGCGCCGAAGTAGTGCATCGAGTAGTTGGCGAGGAGGGCCAAGGGAACCGCTTCTGCCGTCTGCACCGCCAGGATGGTCAGGCCGGGGTCCTCCGGACCGCACGGACCGACGTAGTCGGGGTTCTGATACCCCGGATGCATCATCGCCCGGATCGTGTTGTCCCCGAAAGGATCGATCCCGATTCTATCGGGTCGGCGAATCCATACGCGGCAATGAGTGTCCTCGGCATCGGTCACCGTGGCCCAGCCTACTTGGGCGGGCACCCGGTTTGCATCGGCCTGGCGAAGGCATTCGACAAGGCGGCTCGACAGAAATGCGGCGTAGGCTTCATCGCAACGAGAACCCAGAGCGCCCATGACGGACGGGGCGGAATGGGTGTGGGTTGCCGCGATCAGCATGCATTCCGCGGGGATGCCCGTCGCGGCGCTGGCGCGACGCTTTGCCTCGTCCAGAAGTTCGCGGGGCATCATGAGGCTATCCACGGTAACGATAGCGAGCCGTTCTCCGCCGTTGTCGAGGACAAGTCCACGGGCGAACAGGGGACCGTGGACCGTGTCGGCGAGGCCCTCCAGGAAGCCGCCGCTGTTGATGACCGGCAAGGTCTCCGGTGTGATATCCACGGCTGCCGCGCCTGCGAGTAGCGGCTTGGATATGCGGCGGCCTGATGCACAATTCGCGTTGCTTGCCAACACAACGGCACCGGCCATGCCATAGGCCGATTTCCGAAAGAATCCCCGGCGACTGAATTTCTGGCCCATCACTATGCCCTCCGCCACTGTCAAGCGATTCCTGTGTCCGGCCGGCGCCAGTTCCCATCAAACCCGCTCTGAAACATTGTAGATTGCCGAACTGATCGGCAACAAGGACAAAAGGTGTGCCATGCCAGTTCCATGTCGCGAATCACTCCCTGGTTTCTCCCGCGTCATGACTACTCGTGACGCTCTGTCTACTCAGCCTTAGGTCTGGGTTGACATAGAACGCGCCTGAAGCCGCGACCGCAGTCGGCGCTCGGACAGTCTCCGCACAGATTTCCTGTCCTTCAACCGAAGAAGCTCTTCCTGAATCTCTGGCGCGAGTTCGAGCAGTTTCTGAAATTCAACGGCGAGATGTGTCGGATGTAGGGCTGGTTCGTCAGCGCTCTGTAAGTCATTGTTTCGTGAAGGTTTGGGTAGGAAGATGAAACTGCTCTCCCAGTTCTCGCACATGGCCGGAACGGGGAGCCAGACATTTGCAGGCCGTACCTGCGGGTGCGGCCTCTTTCTTCTTTCCGGGGGGGGCATGAATGGCCTATTGCGTCTACATTCTACGCTCCGAGTCAACCGGGAAGACGTACGTCGATCAGACCAACGATCTGAAGCGCCGCCTCGCCCAGCACAACGACCCGGATTGCAGGCTCACCTTGCACGCGAAGCGCCACAAGGGTCCATGGGGCCTCCTGCACAGCGAAGAATACGCCACGCGCACGGAAGCCATGCGCTACGAAAAGCAACTCAAGTCGGGCCAAGGCCGTGAATAGATTCGCGACACGCTCCTAGACCGACACACTGACCTGCCCCCAGTTCATGTACCAACCGGAGTGAGAGTGCCTGCCTCGGTTTGTTGCTCTACCTCTGGGACTTCCGCATTGCCGGAATCCCGCCCTGGCGGGATAGGCCGACCGGAGTTGCGGCAATGCGCGGCGAATTCCGCTGGGGTCATGTAGTTCAAGCTGCTATGGGGACGTAGCTCATCGTACTCGTTCCTCCAGTGTTCGATCACGTTCTGGGCATGTCGGCCGTCTGTGAAGACGCGCATGTTCAGGCATTCGTCTCGGAACTTGCCGTGGAAGCTTTCGATGTAGGGGTTCTCCCATGGACTTCCCTGCGTGATGTAGAGGGTCTTGGGGCCGCGCTTGAAAAGGCCGCCTGCCTTCGCTACCCTTGCCCGCTGAGTACTGAACCCGAGGGGAGCACCTGCAAAATGAGTACCACATCGACCAAACTCGCGATTCACGGCGGGCCGAAAACCGTCACTGCCGACTGCGGCAAAGCGACCGCATGGCCGCTCATTACCAAGGAAGATGAAGACGCCGTTCTGGAAGTCCTGCGTGCCGGCAGTATGTCAGGTACCGATATCACCAAAGAGTTCGAGAAGGAATTCGCCGCCTACCTTGGCGTCGAATACTGCCTCGGCTACTGCAACGGCACCGCGTCCCTGCTCGGCGCCATGTTCGGGTGCGGCGTCGGTGCCGGCGACGAGATCATCTGCCCTGGCATGACCTACTGGGCGTCCGCGCTCCCCTGCTTCCAGCTCGGCGCCACCGTCGTGTTCGCGGACGTCGATCCCGACTCGCTGTGCATCGACCCCGCCGACATCGATCACCGGATCACCGACCGCACCAAAGCCATCGTCATCGTCCACTACGCTGGGTATCCCTGCGACATGGATCCCATCATGGCCATCGCCGAGAAGCGCGGCGTCAAAGTCATTGAAGACGTGTCCCACGCCCACGGCAGCCTCTACAAAGGCCGCATCACCGGCTCACTCGGCCACGTCGCCGCCATGTCCTGCATGTCGGGCAAGTCCCTGGTCGCCAGCGAAGCCGGTATGCTCGCCACCAACGACCGCGAAATCTGGGAACGGGCCATCGCCTTCGGCCACTACGCTCGCCACGACGACCTCACCATCCCCGATCTGGTCAAAGGCAAAGGGTATCCGCTGGGCGGCGCGAAGCATCGCATGAACCAGCTGTCCAGCGCCTTGGGACGCTCCCAGCTTCGGGCCTATCCGGGCCGCATCGCCGAGATCCAGGAGGCCATGAACCTCTTCTGGGACCTCCAGGAAGGTGTGCCAGGCATCAAGGCCCACCGCCCGTCAAAAGAGTCGGGTTCCACCATGGGCGGATGGTACGCGGCCAAGGGCCTGTACCGCGCCGAGGAACTTGGCGGACTCCATGTCAAGAAGTTCTGCGAAGCCGTCAGTGCCGAAGGCTGCCAGACCGGCCCCGGCGCCAACCGCGCCATGAACCTGCACCCTGTGCTCAACGACGTGGACATCTACGGACACGGCAAGCCAACGCGGAACGCCTTCTCGGACCGCGACGTGCGTCAGCCCGAAGGATCCTTGCCCGTCACCGAGAGCATCATGGAGATCTGCTATCACATCCCCTGGTTCAAGCGCATGGACAAGGAAGCCATCGAACAGTGCGCGGCCGCCTACCGCAAAGTGGCCGAAAACGCCGACCAACTCATGGACTGAGTAACGCCCGAGAAACGTAGAACGGCCCGCCAATCGGCGGGCCGTTTTCGTTGCGTGCTCTAAGGGAAGAGACCTACTCCACCACGAACCCTTCCTTCTCAAGTTCCTTACTCAGGTTCGCCTTCGAAATCTTCGATATCTCCACCGCCTTTCGCGGGTCGATGGCCTTGAAGTGCTTGGCCAACCGGCGTCGATGCGTCAGGTCGGCGAGTACCAACGGGTCGTCCGTCTCGATCACCTGCACCGTGCGGATACGCACGTGCTTCATACCGCCACGCCAGTCGTCCAGCGTCGTCATCACGTTCGTGGGCAGCGACCCGCCCCGATTGTGGCGGATAAGGTACTCCACAAAAGCCGCACCATCATGCCCTTCCTGGATGGCACGCGTGAACGAGTCCTTGCTAAGGTGATACACCGTCGCCAACCCCGTGCTGCCACGTTCGGCGAACTGGTCCAACGGCACCGTCAGCAACGGATCCACGTCCTGCGTGGGAACCACGATGTCGAAGTTCGGCTGAACCACCAACTCCGCGCCCTGATCCGGGAATCGCTCACACAGCGTTCCGTACTCCGCACCGCTCGTGTCGCGGGTCTCCGACAACAGCCACCGCCCAAGGTCGCTTGCCCGAAACACGCTCCCCGCGTCGTCCTCGGCGCGGTCCACCATGCCCAGCCAAAGAAACGTCTCCTCCAGGCTTCGCGCCAAGCCGCGCTCCGAACTTGCCGCCGCGCTCGGACTCACATACCGCCAATGGCCGCCCGCGTTCCGCAACACCGCCTGCTCGTCCTCGGCGCACCTCTCCCGCACATACGAGATGAAATCCATCACCGGGTACCACGCCCCCGGTTTCAGTTCGTCAAGCATACCCGCCATCACGCGGCGTGAACTGGATTCGTTGGAATTCGACAGGAGCCATTCGCAGAGCACACTGTGCCGTTGAATGCGGCCCGTGCCCACCAACGACTCAAGGCTGCCCGCGCGGAGTTCGTTGTCCACCCGCGCAAGCCATCCGACCCCCTGCGCCACCCACACACACGTGTTCAACGGCGGATCGTCGTCCTCGCAGACTTCCTCCAAACGCCGCCGATCTTCACGAAACAGGTCGCCATCGCCACGCACCCGCACGGGCCGCGCCGCAATCGCCGCCACAATCCGGCAGACTCGGTCCGAGAAATCCAGCGCGCGGCAGTCCTCATCTTCCGGCTTGGTCCGGCACGCCTTCAGCCGCACCTTTCCCTTGCGCCGCTTCGTGCCCGTGTCCCGCGCTTGCCGCACCTCCGAAAGCAGACCCGCCACCCGCACCAAGCGATCCTCCGTGTCGAAACGGAACATCTCGAAGGCCGAGAAGCCCTGCACCAACTCCCACAGCGCCTGCTCGACCTGGTAGTCCGTGCCGCTGTACGCCGCGCGAATCGTGGATACAGGCAGGACCCCGTCTTTCGATTGCCACAAGGTGTCGAACGCCTCGCGCGCTGCGTCCGAGAAACCCCGGGTCGCAACGTACTCCACCACACTGTCGGGATGGTGGTAGAATCGGTTCAGCAGTTCCTCGACCGCCGCCTTCTTGCCGCCGGGCTTCTCAATGTCGATCCGTTCTTCCAGCCGCCGGAAATCGTGCGGGCTCATCGCCTTCACCAGCCGGAACAGAGACGGCACGTCCCCGTGGTTCTCAAGACCCGCCACGATCCGTTTCACCGCCGACAACCCTTCCGGTACCAGCTTCACCCGCGTGATGTCCGCGAAGAACACGCGGCCCGTCACGTCCACCAGATACTCAATCTCTTCGGCGGGCAACTCCAGCTTCTTCGACAGGAAGCGAACCGTCAGACCCGAACGGCTGTTCTGTGACAGTTCGCGCGCTATCCGGAAGGCCGGACGGCTCATGCCCTCCATGTCGGCTATCAAACTCGCGCCGTGGCGCATACAAAGTCCTCTATCTGCAAACTACTCGGACAATCCAAGTCAGTCGGCGCCCCGCGGCCAAGGACAACAAACGCCCCGGCCGTACCCTATCGCATTCCCCACAAGATACAGGGACACCAAGTATATCCGACGTTCAAAGTGTTGACAAGACCAAGTTCAGAGCCAATCCCGCGGTGCATTCGACCGGACCCCGGTTCACGCGGCACCCAAGCGCCGCGCACACGCCTGGGCGCGTTCCGGGAAGCGGCGGGATCCGGCGCCCGCCAATGGCCCCAGGCTAGGTTGAGCACAACATATTGATGCGCCAAGTGCCGCCCTTTTCCACATGTTATCCACAGGCGCTTCCATAATGGTTGACGGAAAAGCGGTCAAATGAACCAATTCCATAAAGAGCCGATCCGATCGGCTGTGTCCGCTTAAGTCGCTTTGCAGAAAGAGGTTGGTCGATGTGGCGTTTCGGTTGGAAGGTTGGAGCGTCCAGATGATCGCCGACACGCCTCCGTTTCTCCCCCGATCACCCACAGGTTATCCACAGCATCCACCGGCCACAAAATACGGTATGTTCCACGCCAGCCTTCCTTCGGGAAGCCAATGCCCGAGCAGACA